>JBHICW010000029.1:0-15067 GCA_046759785.1 Alphaproteobacteria bacterium | reverse complement strand
TACGCGCCGCCTTCAGCCGGCGAACGGGTCTCTCACCAGGATCGTGTCCTCGCGCTCGGGACTCGTGGACAAGAGGGCGACCGGCGCCTCGATGAGCTCTTCGATGCGGCGGATGTACTTGATGGCCGTGGCCGGGAGCTCGGCCCAGGAGCGGGCCCCACGGGTGCTTTCCGTCCACCCCTCCAGCGTCTCGTAGACGGGTTCCGCCGTCGCCTGCAGGTGAGGCGCCGCCGGCAGGTGGTCCATCACCTCGCCGGTGCAACGGTAGCTCACAGAGACCTTGAGCGTGGTCATGCCGTCGAGCACGTCGAGCTTGGTGAGGGCGATGCCGTCGATGCCGCCGACCTTCACCGCCTGGCGCACGAGGGGCGCGTCGAACCAACCGCAGCGCCGCGGCCGGCCGGTGACGGTGCCGATCTCCTGCCCGCGCTCGCCGAGCCACCGGCCGACCTTCCCCGTGAGCTCCGTGGGAAATGGTCCGCTGCCCACCCGGGTGGTGTACGCCTTGGTGATCCCCAGGACGTAGCCCACGGCCCGGAGCCCCAGCCCGGACCCCACCGCCGCCTCGCCCGCGACGGTGTTGGACGAGGTCACGAAGGGGTAGGTGCCGTGGTCGATGTCCAGCATCGCCCCCTGCGCGCCCTCGAACAGGATGCGTTTGCCGGCGCGCCGGGCCGCGTCGAGCGTCTGCCAGACGGGCTTCGCGAAGGGCAGGACCTTCGGGGCCACCTCGTCGAGCTCGGCGATGAGCGCCCGCTTGTCGATCTCCGCCTTGCCCAGTCCGCGCAACAGGGCGTTGTGGTGGAGGAGCAGCTCGTCCACCTTGCGCTCGAGGGCTAACGCATCGGTGAGGTCGCACAGGCGGATGCCGCGCCGGGCCACCTTGTCCTCGTAAGCGGGACCGATTCCGCGACCGGTCGTGCCCAGCTTGTTGCTCCGGCGCGCCTCCTCGCGGGCACGGTCCAGCTGCCCGTGAAGCGGCAGGATGAGCCCGGCGTTCTCGGCGATCTGCAGGTTGTCCGGGGTCACCTCCACCCCCAGCCGGGCGATCTCCTCGATCTCTTCGGCGAGCGCCCAGGGGTCGACGACGACGCCGTTGCCGATGATGGACAGCTTCCCCTCGCGCACGACGCCGGAGGGCAGGAGGCGCAACTTGTACGTCTGGCCGTCGATGACGAGGGTGTGGCCGGCGTTGTGGCCGCCTTGGAACCGCACCACGACGTCGGCCCTTTGCGAGAGCCAGTCGACGATCTTCCCCTTGCCTTCGTCGCCCCACTGGGAGCCGACCACGACCACGTTTCCCATGCCCGCCCCCTTGGCTTGAGGACGCCACGGCGCCGGCACGCCGCCCAAAGAGCGATAGCGGCCGCGGCCAAGCGCCCTTCAGCGCAGCGCCGAGTTTACACGATGGAGACGAGGGAAGGACGGGGATTCCCGCGCCGCTAGAAACGCAAGGCTTTGGCCTGGTAAATGCCGTCGAGCGCCCGGATGCGGGCAAGCATCGGTTCCGGCACCGGCTCATCGACCTCGATGAGCGCGATCGCGTCGCCGCCGGGCTCGGCCCGACCCAGGTGGAAGGTGGCGATGTTCACACCCGCCTCGCCGAGCATCGAGCCCAAGGCGCCGATGATCCCAGGCTTGTCCTCGTTCGTGATGTAGAGCATGTGGCGGCCGAGTGCCGCCTCGATGTTGATTCCCTTCACCTGCACCACCCGCGGCCTGTCGTCGGCGAACAGGGTCCCGGCGACGTCGCGCCGGTACCGCTCCGTCGTCACGGTGAGCCGGATCAGCGTCTGATAGATGCCGCTGCGCTCATGGGTGACCTCGCTCACGGCGATGTTGCGCTCCTTCGCAACGAGCGGCGCGTTGACCATGTTGACCGAATCGAGAAGCGGCGAGAGCAGCCCCTCGAGCGCGATCGCCGTGAGTGCGCGGATGTTGAGCGCCGCGACGTGTCCCTCGTATTCGAGCGTGACCGCTTTGAGGCCCGTCTCGGTGAGCTGGCCGGCGAAGCTGCCGAGCTGACGGGCGAGCTCCATGTACGGCCGCAGCTTGGGAACCTCTTCCGCCGAGACCGAGGGCATGTTGAGGGCGTTGGTCACCGCCCCGTGGTTCAGGAAGTCCGCCATCTGCTCGGCGATCTGGCGGGCCACCTTCTCCTGAGCCTCGGTGGTCGAGGCCCCGAGATGCGGGGTCACGACGACGTTGTCCATCTTGAGCAACGGACTGTCGAGAGGCGGCTCCGCGGCGAAGACATCGAGTGCGGCGCCAGCCACCTGGCCGGACTCGAGCGCCGCCTTGAGGTCTTCCTCCACGATCAGGCCGCCCCGTGCGCAGTTGATGAGGTACACCCCGCGCTTCATCCTGGCCAACGCTTCGGCGTCGATCATGTTGCGGGTCGCGTCGGTCAAGGGCGCGTGGAGGCTGATGAAGTCGGCGCGGACAAGGAGGACGTCGAGATTCACCTTCTGCACGCCGAGCTCCGCCGCCCGTTCGGGCGAGACGAACGGGTCGTCAGCGATGACCCGCATCCTGAGCCCCTGGGCGCGACTGGCGACGACCGAGCCGACATTGCCACAGCCGATCAGCCCCAGGGTCTTGCCCCCGAGCTCCACGCCTACGAAGCGCGACTTCTCCCACCGTCCGGCGTGGAGCGAGCGGTCGGCAGACGGGATCTGGCGGGCGAGGGCGAGCATGAGCGCGACGGTGTGTTCGGCGGTCGTGACCGCGTTGCCGTAAGGCGTGTTCATCACCGCGATCCCGCGCGCGGTCGCGGCGCCCACGTCGATGTTGTCGACACCGACCCCCGCACGCCCCACGACCTTGAGCGACGGTGCCGCCGCCAGAAGCTCGGCCGTGACCTCGGTCGCCGAACGCACGGCGAGCCCGTCGTAGGGTCCGATGCAGGCCTTGAGCGCCTCAGGCTGAAGCCCCGTTTTGACGTCGGCGTCGATTCCGTGCTCGCGGAACACGTCGACCGCGCACGGGCTCAGCTCGTCGGCGATCAGCACGCGCGGCATGGTGCTCTCCATCAGGCGACCGCCTGCCCCTTCACGCGAGCGTAGGCCCAGTCGAACCAGGGCAGCAGGGCCGCGACATCCTCACGCTCGACGGTCGCGCCACCCCATAGCCTGAGACCCGGCGGGGCCGCCCGATAGGCGCCGACGTCGTAGGCCACGCCCTCCTCGTCCAAGAGCTCCACGACGCGGCGAGCGACCTTAGCGCGACGCTCGGGTGCGAAACCCATAAACCAGGGGTCCACGATCTTGAGGCAGATCGAGGTTGACGAGCGTGTCGCCGGGTCGTCGGCGAGGAACGCAGCCCACCGCCGCCCGTCCACCCAGTCGGCGACCGCCCTGAGATTGGCCTCCGAGCGGGCGATGAGCGCGGCGAGCCCGCCCACCGACCCCGCCCAGCGCAGCGCGTCCAGCGCGTCCTCCACACACAGGAGCGACGGCGTGTTGATGGTCTCACCTTGGAAGATCGCCTCGTTGACCCGGCCGTCCCGGGCGAGCCGGAAGATCTTGGGCTGCGGCCAGCGGGGCTCGTAGGACCGGAGCCGGTCCACCGCCCGAGGGGAGAGGATGAGCATCCCGTGCGCCGCCTCCCCCCCCATCACCTTTTGCCAAGAGTACGTCACCACGTCCAGCTTGTCCCACGGAAGCGCCATGGCGAACACCGCCGAGGTCGCGTCGCAAATCGTGAGCCCCGTTCGGTCCGCGGCGATCCACTCCCCATCGGGCACGCGCACTCCCGAGGTGGTGCCATTCCAGGTGAAGACGACGTCGCGGTCGGGGGCGACTTGCGCAAGGTCGGGGAGCTTCCCGTAGTCGGCCTCGAAGACGCGCACGTCGGCGACCTTGAGCTGGTGGACCACGTCGTACGCCCAGGCGGCGCCGAAGTTTTCCCACACGAGGACGTCGACGCCACGGGCGCCCAGAAGCGACCACATCGCGGCCTCCACCGCGCCGGTGTCGGAGGCCGGCACGATCCCGATCCGGTAATCGGGGGGAAGCTCGAGCAGCGCCCGGCTCAGCTCGATCACCTCGGCAAGCTTCGCCCGGCCCGCCTTCGAGCGGTGGGAGCGACCGACCAGCGCGCCCTCGAGGGCGGCGACGCTCCAACCGGGGCGCTTCGGACAGGGGCCGGAGCCAAAGTGGGGGTGATGCGGTCGAATCGCCGGCTTCACGACGGACAACAACCTTCGCCGGCCGGACCCTCCCGGGCCCGGCCGGCCGCGCAGTGTAGGGGCGGGTCCGCCGACCGTCAACGCCGCCGACAGGAGGCCGACCCGCGTGTCCCGGTCGTTCATTGGAACGAAAGCGATGGACCCGGGCCTCCTCACCCAACGACGGCGGATGCCCCCGCCGTCGATCCGGTCCCCAATTTGGGAGAGGGGCAGGGTTCCGCCACCGCGCGGGCGGCGACGAAAGGCCGGGACGAAACCTTCAGGAGTCGGCCACCGGGGAGGGAGCCGCGGCCGCGCCCCGGGTCTCGGCCTCAGGACGGCGGGCCAGGATCTGGATGACGGTCATGGTCATCACCGGCTCGTCCTTCTGGTTCAGCACGGTGTATGCCATGCGGCCGACCCCGCGGTCCGGCCTGGAGCCCGAAGGCTTGAGCCCGGCAACCTCCACCACGGTGCGCAGCGTGTCCCCCGGCCGGACCGGCTTCAGCCAGCGGAGCTCGTCGATGCCGGGCGAGCCCAGATTGCAGGCTCGGAAGACGCCCGTTTGCCAGATCAGCCGGAACCCGAGGGCGAGGGTCTGGAACCCGCTGGCGATAAGGCCGCCGAACGCCGACCGCTTTCCCGCCTCCACGTCCATGTGGAACGGCTGCGGGTCGTAGCGCAGCGCGAAATCGAGGATCTCGCCGTCCGAGATCGTTTTGCCGTCGGACTCGAAGCGGTCACCCGGCTTCAGGTCGTCGAAGTAGAGCTCGCGCATGCCCGACCCCCTCGCCCGGCGAGTGTAGGGGCCGGTGAGTGCCCCAACAACCGCAATCTGCCGCGGGGCAGCGCGCTAAGAGGCGGCGACGTCCTTGAGCCCGGGCCGGGCGCGGAAGCTCTCCTCGAGAAGGCAGATCGCACGCTCGATCCGCGCGTAGTCGGCGCCTCCCGCACTCGCAAAAGTCGCGTTCGTGGAGGGAACGATAGGGCCGCCCGCGGGTGGTCGCCACCCGTCTCTTGCTTTGCCGCCTGGGATTTCGGGGCGGAGCGCAGCCGCCCTCCCCGCCGCCCCACGCCTCAGCCGCTCACTCGGCGGATGGCCTCGACGATCTCGGTGACGACCTCGTCGATCAGGGCCTCGTCCTCGCCTTGCGCCATCACCCGGATCATCGCCTCGGTCCCCGACTTGCGGACGACGAGGCGACCGCTGCGGCCAAGGCGACGTTCCCCCGCGGCGATCGCCTTCTTCACTTGGGCCTCCTCGAGAGGAGCCTTGCCGTCCACGGGCACGTTCCGCATGGTCTGCGGCAGAGGCTCGAAACGGCGGCCGACCGCGCTCGCCGGCCGGTCGCCTCGCACCATGACCGCCAGGCACTGGAGCGCGGCGATCAACCCGTCGCCCGTGGTGCTGTAGTCGCTGAAGATGATGTGCCCCGATTGCTCGCCGCCCAGGTTGAACCCATAGCGGCGCATGTGCTCGGCGACGTACCGGTCGCCGACCCGGGTCCGGACGAGCGAAAGCCCGAGCTCGCTCAGGAACCGTTCAAGGCCCAGATTCGACATGACGGTCGCGACCACCCCGCCCCCCTTGAGGCGCCCGTCCCGGCTCCAGTACTCGGCGGTCATCGCCAGCATCTGGTCGCCGTTGATGATCTCGCCCTTCTCGTCGGCCATGACCAGTCGGTCCGCGTCCCCGTCGAGCGCGAGGCCCAGGTCGGCCTTGCCCGCCACGACCTCGCGCCGCATCGCCTCCGGCGCGGTCGAGCCGCAGTCGCGGTTGATGTTGAACCCGTCCGGCTCCACCCCCAGCGGACTCACCTCGGCCCCGAGCTCGGCGAGCACGGTGGGGGCCACCTTGTACGCGGCGCCGTGGGCGCAGTCGACGACGATTCGGCGGCCGTCGAGACTCAGCTCCTTGGGAAAGGTATGCTTCACGAACTCGATGTAGCGCCCCTCCGCGTCATCGAGCCGCATCGCGCGGCCAAGCCGGTCCGGCGGCGCAAGCTCGCTCGCCATGCCCTTGCCAATCCGAGCCTCGATCGCGGCCTCGACCTCGTCCGAGAGCTTGAAGCCGTCGGGCGCGAAGAGCTTGATTCCGTTGTCCTGGTACGGGTTGTGCGAGGCCGACATCATCACGCCCAAGTCGGCCCTCAAGCTGCGCGTCAGCATCGCGACCGCGGGCGTCGGCATGGGCCCCGCCAGCACCACGTCCATGCCCACCGAGATGAAGCCCGCGGTGAGGGCCGGCTCGATGAGGTAGCCGGACAGCCGCGTGTCCTTGCCGATCACCACCCGATGGCGGTGCGCCCCCTGGCCGAACTCGAGGCCCGCCGCCATGCCCACCTTGAGCGCGGTCTCGGCGGTCATCGGCTCAAGGTTGGCGGTGCCGCGGACGCCGTCGGTGCCGAAAAGCTTTCGCGTCATCGTCGGCTCCCGTTCGCAGCCACAGGCCGCGGTCACGGCCGTGGGCCCGGGTTATAGCAGAAGTGGTACGAGATGCCAGGCATCTTGCGTGTCCTGCGCCGGCAGGGGCAACGGGCGCAGGCAGGCCGGATGATGGGGTCAGGCGTAGGGGCGGGTTTCAAACCCGCCCCTACCGCGAATCCGCAGGCTACGGCCTAGGCGCCGCGCGTCAGCGCCTCCCAGACGGTCAGCGCCTGGACGCTCTCGGGCACGTCGTGAACACGGAGGATCTGCACCCCTTGAGAGAGGCCGTGGAACCCGGAGACGAGGCTGCCGGGCAGGCGTTCCTTCGCGACCTCCTTGCCCGAAAGGCCGCCGATGAAACTCTTGCGCGAGACGCCGAGCAGGATCGGGCACCCGATCCCGTGGAGGAGGGAGAGGGACTCGAGGATCTCCACGTTGTGCTCCACCGTCTTGCCGAAGCCGATGCCGGGATCGACGACGAGGCGCTCGCGCGGGATCCCCGCCGCCTCGCAAGCGGCGACGCGCGCCTCCAGGTAGTCGAAGATATCGAGCGGCGCGTGGTCGTAGACGGGGTCCACCTGCATCGTTTTCGGGTCGCCACGCGCGTGCATCAGCACGACCGGCACGGCGGCGGCGGCGGCAACGTCGAGAGTCGCCCGGTCGAAGGTGAGTGCGCTCACGTCGTTGATCATCCTCGCCCCGGCCTCGAGCGCGCGCCGCATGACGACGGCGCGGCGCGTATCGATCGAGACGACGGCCCCGTCCCGGGCGAGACCTTCGACGACCGACACGACGCGCCTAATCTCCTCCTCTGCTCCCACCGGGTCGGAGCCCGGACGCGTCGATTCCCCACCCACGTCGAGAATGTCCGCGCCGGCCTCGACGAGGGCGCGGCCATACGCAATGGCCGCCTTCGGATTCAGAAAATCGCCGCCGTCGGAGAAGCTGTCGGGGGTGACGTTGATCACCCCCATGACGAGGGGGCGGCCGAGCTCGAGCCGGGCGAGCGGCGGGCGGGAGGCAGTGAGACGCGCGAGCAGCTCGTCGATGCGACGGGCCGCCGCCTCATCGAGTTGCCGCGCCCAGGCCGCGATATCCGCAAGCGACGCCACCACGCTGAGGACACGGTCGGGCTCGCGCACCAGGACCTCGCAGGTCGAGAAGACGAACCGGCCGCCCGCCAGCCGCCGGCCGTGCCCGGCCGCGAGTTGGGCTTCGGCAACCGCCCCGGTCGCCAGCCCTATGGGGCAGAGATAAAGTCGGGCGGCACGGGAAAAGCCCCGCGGCAAGGCGGGGCTTCGCGTGCATTCGAGCATCCGACTGTCGACCCTATGACCCAGGCTGTGGTTCGGGTTCGAGGCTGCCCGCCGTGTCCTCGTCGGTCGTCGGCACCGACGCCTGCTGCTTAGGGGGCGGCTGCGGCGCCTCCTCGGGCTCGTCGCGGACGATCTCCTCGCCCCTCATCAGCGCCGCGATCTCGGGCCCTGTAAGCGTCTCATGCTCGAGCAAGGCATTCGCCAGGTTGTGCAGCTGGTCCATGTGTTCGGTGAGGATCCCTTTGGCCCGCGCGTACGCCTCGTCGACGATTCGACGGATCTCGGCGTCGATCTGCTCGGCGGTGGCCTCGGAGACGTTGCGCCTCTGCGTGACCGAGTGGCCAAGGAAGATCTCTTGCTCGTTCTCGCCGTAAGTGAGCGGACCCAGCTTGTCGCTCATGCCGAACTGGGTGACCATCATGCGGGCGAGTTTCGTCGCCGCCTCGATGTCCGAAGCGGCACCGCTCGTCACCTTGTCGTAACCGAAGATCAGCTCCTCGGCGATTCGTCCCCCCATCGCCACCGTGATGTCGGCCTCGAGCTTTTCGCGCGAGATCGCTATGCGGTCGCTCTCCGGCAGGCGCACGACCATGCCGAGGGCGCGCCCGCGCGGAATGATCGTCGCCTTGTGGATGGGATCGGAAGCCGGGACATAGAACGCCACCGCGGCGTGGCCACCCTCATGATAGGCCGTGAGCCGCTTTTCCTCGTCGGTCATGACCATGGAGCGGCGCTCGCTCCCCATCATGACCTTGTCCTTGGCGTCCTCGAACTCGTCCATGGTGACGGCGCGCTTGCCCCGCCGCGCAGCGAGCAGCGCCGCCTCGTTCACCAGGTTGGCAAGGTCGGCCCCCGAGAAGCCAGGGGTCCCCCGCGCGATGACGCGCGGCCGCACGTTCGGGCCCACCGACACCTTGCGCATGTGGACCCTGAGGATCTTCTCGCGTCCGAGGACGTCGGGGTTGGGGACGACGACCTGGCGGTCGAAGCGCCCGGGCCGGAGCAGCGCAGGGTCGAGAACGTCCGGCCGGTTGGTCGCGGCGATCAGGATCACGCCCTCGTTCGATTCGAAGCCGTCCATCTCCACGAGCAGCTGGTTCAGGGTCTGCTCGCGCTCGTCATTGCCGCCACCGAGCCCCGCGCCCCGATGGCGGCCCACCGCGTCGATCTCGTCGATGAAGATGATGCAGGGCGCGTTCTTCTTGCCCTGCTCGAACATGTCGCGCACCCGGCTCGCGCCCACGCCCACGAACATCTCGACGAAGTCGGAGCCCGAGATGGTGAAGAAGGGGACGTTCGCCTCGCCGGCGATGGCGCGGGCGAGCAAGGTCTTCCCCGTCCCCGGCAGCCCGACGAGCAGCACGCCCTTCGGGATCCGCCCGCCCAGCCGCACGAACTTCTGAGGGTTCTTCAGGAACTCGACGATCTCCTCAAGCTCCTCCTTCGCCTCGTCGATGCCGGCTACGTCGTCGAACGTGACGCGACCGGACTTCTCGGTCAAAAGGCGGGCTCGCGACCGGCCGAACCCCATCGCCTTGCCGCCGCCGGACTGCATCTGCCGCATGAAGAAGACCCACACCCCAATGAGCAGCAGCATCGGGAACCAGGAAACGAGGATTCCGAACAGCGACGGCGTGTTGCTGTCGGTGGGCGCGGCGCTGATCCTGACACCCCGCGAGGTCAGGCGCTCGACCAGATTGGGATCATTGGGGGCGTACGTGCCGAACGCCCGCCCATCGGCGTAGTGCCCGGTAATCGAATTGCCCTGGATCGTGACGTCGGCGACCTGCCCCTGCTCCACCTGGGCGAGGAAGTCGGAGAAGGCGAGCTTACTGCGCGCGCCCCCTCCCCCCGGTCCCTGGAACAGGTTGAACAGGGCGATCAGCAACAGGGCGATAATCACCCACAGGGCGAGATTCTTGCCGAAGGTGTTCACGTCAACGATCCCTCATCGACCGTCGGGCGCCTCCCCGCCTCGCCAGCCGCGCCGGCCATCTGTCCTCATCATAGCATACCCGGGCATGGGCGCCACGCCCGAAAAGCCGCTAGAAAACCGCTCACTGGTATGCGAACTCGGGTGGTGCCAGCGGGTGAGACGGACAAAAGAAAACCTCTGTAACGAAATGATCCGAAAGATCGGACCGCCTGAATCCTAAGTGGGGTACCGCGACCACTCCTTCAAGGTCCCACAGGGCCGGGAGGGTGGGCCTGACGGCCGCCGGAATCGGGCGTTTGCGCAAGTCGGGCGAGCTCAGCGCCACCGCCGCCCACCCTGCGCGCCCTAGTCGGCGGACGGTCAAGCGCGGTGCCGGAGTGAACCCGCTGGCCCGGACGACGAAGCGCCCGTCCCAGCGGGCCGGGGCGGCGCCGGCAAGCGGGACCTCGGAGCCGGCCGCGACAGCCTCGCGGCAGACCAGAATGGCGCCGCGCTCAGGCACAATGCGACAGCCGGCGAGCGTCCTTCCCGTCCCGAGCTCGCTCGTCCTGAGCGCGGCATGGAGCCGGTCGAGGCGCTCGCGGCGCGGCGGGTAGACGCCGCCTCCCACGCACAGGAGGACCCTAACAAGCGCACGCCACGCGACCTCTCCCGCTGCCTCCCTCAAAGGATCGGGACCGAGCCGGCAGTAGCCGGCGGGATGCACCGTGGCGGCCGCGGCGAGGAGCACCGCCACCTCTCGTTCGACCGCGGCGCGCGCACGGCCCAGCTCCGCCGCCGACAGCGCCAGGCGCCGCGCGGTGAGGCCGTGCGGCGCGAGCCCCGCCAGGGTCCGGCGGAGACGGACCCGCGCAAAGGCCGGATCCCGGTTGGACGGATCCTCCACCCAGGGCTGGCCCCACGCCTTAAGGGTCGTAGAGAGCCGAGCCTTCGGCGCCGCGAGCAGCGGCCGAAGCAGGCGCACCCCCCGCGTCTCGACGAGCGGCGCCATCGCCGCCAGCCCGTCCAGACCGCTGCCACGCGCGAGGCGCAGCAGGAACGTCTCCGCCTGGTCGTCGCGGTGATGGCCGAGGAGGAGGTGAAGGAGCCCTTCCTCCCGACAGGCCTCGATGAGAAGGCGGTAGCGAGCCTCGCGCGCGGCCTCCTGAACGCGGGTGGCCGGCTTCGGCCCCTGCCAGCGGAGGACCTTGTGCCGGATCCCCCGCCCCTTGAGCCACCGGCCCACCTGCCGCGCCTCCGCCGCCGAGGCGGGCCTCAGCCCGTGATCGACCGTGAGGGCGACCGTCCGGCCGGCTCGGGCCTGCGCCCAGGCGTCGGCGACAAGGCACAGCGCCATGCTGTCCGCCCCGCCGGAGACAGCAACGGCGAGGCTCGGCGCGCGCTCGAAAGGCGCGAAGGCCGCCATCCAGGCGGCGAACTCCTCTGGCTGGACGGGGCCGGTGGCGTCGCCGGGAACCGTCGGCGTCGTCACTCACCCACAGCCGGCGCGCTGGCGCTCCACAGCCGCCTGCTCCTTGATGGGGGTGGAGGCGTCGGGGAACTCGGCGTCCAGCTTCTCAAGCGTCTTGCACGCGTCGGTCTCTTTGCCAAGGTTGGTGAGCGTCATCCCGAGCTTGAGGAGGTTGTCGGGCGCCTTGCTGCCTCTTGGGAACACCTTGAATCCCTTCAAGAAGATGACCGCCGCCTGCTCGAAATTGTTGCGCACGTAATGCGTTTCGCCCAGCCAGTAGTACGCGTTGCTGGTGAGCGCGTGTTCGGGATGCAGCTCGATGAACGTGGCGAGCGCGCGCTCCGCCTCGCCGTAGTCGGCTTGGCGAAGGAGCGAGAACGCGTACTCGTACTGCTGTTGCGGCGCACCGGGCGGCAGCGCCGGGCCCAGCACGGGTTGGGTCTCGGCCGCACCCGACGTTTCGGGAACCAGGTCGCCCGACGCAAGCGCGCCCAGGTCTTGGGGCTCGCCGGAGGGCACGTCACCGGTGTCCAGCGCAGGAACGGGCGGCGTCGCCGCGGCCACCGCCTGCTCCTCAAGCCGCGCCGCGAGCTCCTTCTGGGCGTGCTCGAGCCCGGTGAGACGGAAGTCGACGTCCGCCACCAGCTTCTCGAGGCGTTTCCTGAGCCGGTCGATGTCAAACCCCACCTTCTCGACCTTCCCGGTGAGCTCCTTGAGCTCCCGATCGAAGTCGGTGAGGCGCAGCTCCATCCGGGCAACGGCGTCCGACCGATCGGCCGCCGCCCCCGCAGGCGTCCCGGGCGCGGCCGGCGCCCCGCCCCGGTAAATGTACTGCTCAAGGTCGGTCAGGCTGCGCTCGAGGCGGTCGAGCCGGTCGGTAAGCGTCCCTACGTCGGCCGTTTGGGCGAGCGCCGGGGCCATCGCCCACGCGCCGGCGAGAAGAAGGCCCGCCGCGAGCAAGCCCACGCCCCGTCGCTTCGTCATCCGCACTCCCTCAGGCTGCGGCAAGACGCGCAGCGCCAAGGACATTATCGCTCAAAACCGCCGCGGGACCAAACCAGGAAAAGGCGCGCCGGCCGGCCACATCGCGGGCCGGCAGGCGCCCGAACCCTCGCGGAGGGCGGAAAGGGTCAGTCGACGATTGTCATCCCGCGGCGGTTCTGGGCCCACGCCGCCTCGTTCGAGCCCACCACCGCAGGCCGCTCCTTGCCGTAGCTGATCGTGGCGAGGCGCGAGGCGTCGATCCCCAGCGCCACCAAGAAATTCTTCACCGCATTGGCCCGCCTCTCCCCCAGCGCAAGGTTGTACTCGCGGGTTCCGCGCTCGTCGCAGTGGCCTTCGATCGTCACCGTGACGTCGGGGAAACTTGCCAGCCACGCGGCCTGGCGCCTAAGGGTGTTCTGGGCCTCCGGCTTCAAGACCGCCTTGTCGAAGTCGAAGAACACCCGATCACCCACGTTGACCACCAGGTCCGCCTGGGTGCCCGGGGTCAGGGCGGGCTCGGCCGGGGCCACACCCACGGCCTCGGGCTCCACGGCCGCGGTCACGGGAGCGGAGGGTGCGGCCGTCGTCAAGGGCGCCGCCCCCTCGCCGGCGGTCGCCCCGGTCTCTTCGGGTGCCGTCTCACACGCGGCTACAAGGAGCACCGCTGCAAACAAGCTGAGGACACGAATGCGCATACAAACCCCTCCCTTTATCATAGGCTTAGAACGCTTCGCGAAGCATCAAATAGACGGCTGCACGCCGGGACCGCGCTTCTCGGAAGAGAACCGCCGGCCGCCAAAAAAACGTCGACCCACTATAGCGCCCCGCATTTAGGGTATCAAGGGGGACCAAGCCGGATCCGACGCGTCCATCGGGGTCACGACGAGCCGCTCGTTGTAGCCCGTGAGGTCGATCGAGACCAGCCGTGTCGTCCCGCCGCGACCCGAAGGATCCGACGGCGTCTGCCGGAAGAACATGAGCACACGTCCGTTCGGCGCCCAGGTGGGCCCCTCATCGAGGAAGCTCTCGGTGAGCAGCCGCTCCCCGCTGCCATCGGGGCGCATGACGCCGATATAGAAGCGCTTCTTGTGCTGCTTGGTGAAGGCGATGAGGTCGCCGCGGGGGGACCACACGGGCGTCGCGTAACGGCCCTCGCCGAAGCTGAGTCGCCGCACGTTAGCGCCGTCGGCGTCCATGACGTAGATCTGAGGCGATCCGCCCCGGTCCGAGTTGAAGGCGATCCCCGTTCCGTCCGAGGCGTAGGACGGCGAGGTGTCGATTCCGGGGTGTTTGGTGAGCCGCTTCACCTGGCGGGTTCTGAGATCCATCGTGTAGATGTCCGAGTTCCCCTCGATCGCCAGGCTCATGATGACCCGGTTCCCGTCGGGCGAGAAGCGGGGCGCGAACGTCATCCCCGGAAAGTTGCCCAGCACCTCCTGCTGGCCCGTGTCGATGTTGTAGATGTACACGCGCGGTTGGTCATAGAAGTATGAGAGGTACGTGATCTCCTGGGCCGTAGGCGAGAACCGGGGCGTGAGCACCAGGGTGGAGCCGTCGGTGAGAAAATGGTGGTTCGCTCCGTCCTGATCCATGATGGCCAGACGCTTGATGCGGCGGTTGGGCGGGCCGCTTTCGGCGATGTAGACGATGCGCGTGTCGAAGTAACCCTTTTCGCCCGTGAGCCGCTCGTAGATCGCGTCGGAGCTCTTGTGGGCGACACGTCGCCAGTTGGACCGCGGCGTGCGGTAGATGACGCCCACCATCTGCTGCTCGGCGACCACGTCCCAAAGCCGGAACGTCACCTTCACCTGGCCGTCGGGCTCCAGCTTGACGCTCCCGGTAACCAGGGCCTGGGCGTTGATTTGCCGCCAGTCGCCGAACCGCGGCCTCAAGCGGATCGCCTCCGGCTTCTCGATGAAGGCGCGGGGGTCGATGGGCCGGAACAAGCCCGACCGCTCCAGGTTCGCCGAAATGACCCCGGCGAGGTCGGTCCCGATCTGGGCCGCCTCGCCTGTCCCGACGAAGGTGGTGATCGCGATGGGCAGGGGCTCCAGCACCCCCCGCGTAATGTCGATCCTGAGCTCGGCCCGTGCCACACCGCCTGCGCCGGCGAGGAACAGGACCATGAGCGCCGGGAGGCAGCGCAAGCAGACACGGGGAAGCTCGGCGATCGCTGTGGTCATGGGCCTACCACGTTCTTGGGATCAAAGGCCAACACGATCTCGCGCCACGATTCGTACTTCTCGGGCGGAAGCCCCTTAAGCGGGGTCGACTTGAGCACCGCGCGATAGGCGCTCTCCGCCGCGACGCGGAAGAAACCATCGCCGGACTGATTGAGCCGCGCCTGGTCGAGGATCTTGGCGTCCAGCACGGTGCCGTCGGGCGCGAGGACGATACGGATCTCGACCACGAGGTTGGCGGCGTCGCGCGCGCCCGCGGGAACGATCCAGTTGTCCTCGATCTGGCGTCGAATGGCGTCGATTTCGCTCAACGTGACCTGCCGGTCGACCTGCGCCACCACAGGGACGGGCTCCACGGCCTCGGGCGGTTCCGGCGGGGCCGGCCTCTCCGGGGTCGTCCGGGGCTGCTCTTTGAGCCTCTTGTCGAGGAGCGCCACCGTGTCCTGGACCGAGGCAAACGAGTCCTTCGGCTGGGGCGGCGCCGGCGGCTTGGGCTTCCGCGCCGGCTTCGGCACCGGCGTGGGGGCCGGCTCGGGCGCGGGCACCGGCTTGGGCTCCGCCCTCGCGACTTCCTTCGGCTGGGGCGGCGGCGGCACCTGGACCTTC
>JBHICW010000028.1:0-15687 GCA_046759785.1 Alphaproteobacteria bacterium | reverse complement strand
CTGTTGTCGACGGCCGGCTCGCCGGAAAGCAGGGCGTAGACGCCCGGGGCCAGCTGCTTGGTCTTGAGTTCCACGCCGGCGGGGTGGAGCGGGGGCGGGATGAACCCTTCCGGCCCCTGGACCAAGCCCTCCTGAGTCTGCGCCACGGCCGAAAGGGCCAATACGAGCAGGGGCACGACGTACAGTCCGATCAAAGCCTTCTTCAAAGTTCCTATCATCGTTCTCTCCTCTACTGTTAGGTGTGGATACACGTATAGGGCCGAAGGCGGCCGTTCGGCGGGCAGGCGTTCGTGGCTTTCGGTCGGACACCTGCCCTTTTCCCACCCCGGTCATGCAGCCGCGCGCCTAAGCGCCCGCACCTGGAAGAGCACGGTCAGGTGCATGAAGACGAAGAGCGGGACGATGAAGCTCGGGAACATGTTGAGCGGCCACACCTCCATGGGTGCGCTGGTCTGCGGCCAGGGCACGAGCCCGGGAATGGCGCCGGAAGCCAAGGTCGCCGTCGCGGCCGCGACGACGAAATCCATGAGGCCGAGCAGGTGCCAGGCGACAAAGCGCCAGCTACGCGCGAAGTCGGCCCGGCGCGCGAGCGCGAGCACCACCAGCGGCGCGGTGAGACCCAGGGCGACGTCACCTAGT
Organism: Alphaproteobacteria bacterium; assembly: GCA_046759785.1. GTDB lineage: Bacteria > Pseudomonadota > Alphaproteobacteria > JBHICW01 > JBHICW01 > JBHICW01. The sequence continues at coordinate 15,048 of JBHICW010000028.1, read as the reverse complement.
CCGGCGGGCCAGGCGAACAAGCCGGGCAGCACGTCGTAGGCGTAAAGCATGAGGAAGGCAAAGCCGATGATGCGCCACGACTGGAGCATGGTGGCGACGCGGATGTCGCGCGACAGCACGAAACCGCGGAACGTCGGCGATCCGAAATAAGCGGCGAGAAAGAGGACGATCGGCGCAATCACCGATAGGAGCACGGGACGAGCCAGTGAGTCCGGCCCGGTGGTGAGGATCCCGGTCGTGCCGGCCGTGGCCGCAAGCGCGAACCACACACCCAGGACGACCGCGAGCCAAGCCCTGGCGGCAAAGCTCCAGCCGGCGCCCGTTCCGTCACCAATGGAAGACATTTGCCGAACTCCTCCCTTCGTGGCGATCAAACGAGGCCCCGAGCGAGCGTCTAAGTGTATGTACACTTGTTTTTAAAAAAAACATGTCTACCGGGTGGCAGCGACCGCCGCCGAGATCTCGTCGAGCAACGTCCGCCAACGCCGTGATCCCAGTCGCGCGACGACCCGGGCCTGGGCCTTCTCCCAAAGGGGAAGCGCTTGTCTCAGACTCCAGCGTCCCTTGGGCGTGAGCCGCACGAGCCGCACCCGCCGGTCCTTGCCTGAGGCGATCTCAACGAGGCCCTCGCGCTCGAGCGGCTTGAGGTTGCGGGTCAAGGTCGTCCGGTCCATGACGAGTTCCCGGGCGAGCCGGGTCATGGTGGCGGAACCGGCGAGACGCAGCGCCACGAGGACGCTCAGTTGCGTCGCTTGGAGGCCGCTCGGCTGGAGGACGCCGTCGAAGAGCTGCGTCACCGAGCGGGCGGCCTTGCGGAAGTTGAAGCAGGCGCAGCGGGCCGCGACCTCGGCACATTTCGCCAGCTCCTGTCTGTCTGTCCGCTCGTTCATACTGCGTGTATATACACGCATTATCGCCCATGTCAAGTGCCTTTTTGTTACAGAGACACGGACGCCCGCGCATGGACCACCCGATGGCGACATGCGCCTCCACGGTGCAAAGGGTCGGCAGCTCCCACGAACCGAAAATGGGGAAAACTGGATCTGCTCCTGGGCCGGCGTGCCCGAGGCGAGCCTGTGGTGCCTGTCGACAGCTAGGCTGGCCGCTGAAAAAGGTGTGAGCGCAGGACCTGGCCCTGCCTTACCCCCGGCCCACCGCCCTAAAGCCGATGTCGCGCCGGCAGAAGCCGCCCGCCCAGTCGATGAGGTCGACCGCCTCGTAGGCCCGCCGCTGGGCGTCGGCGACCGTCGCGCCCAGCGCCGTCACCCCCAGCACCCGGCCGCCCATGGCAAGGACCTTGCCTCCTTCGAGCTTCGTCCCGGCGTGGAAGACGGTGACGCCGTCCACCGCCTCCGCCCTCTCAAGGTTTCGGATGACCGTCCCCTTCTCGTAGCTCCCGGGGTAGCCCTTCGACGCCATCACGACGCACAGCGCCGTCTCCGCGTGCCAGCGGAGGTTGAACGTGTCGAGCACCCCGTCGCGCGCCGCGACGAGCGCCGGCAGCAAGTCCGACATCAGGCGGGGCACGAGGACCTGGCTCTCCGGATCGCCGAAGCGGACGTTGAACTCGAGCAGCTTCGGCCCCTCGGCCGTCACCATGAGCCCGGCGTAGAGCACGCCCTTGTACGGCGTCCCCGCCTTGGCCATTGCCGCCACCGCCGGGCGGACGATCCGGGTGATGACGGCCGCGCTCGCCTCCTCCGTCATCACCGAGGCCGGCGAGGTGCTTCCCATGCCGCCCGTGTTGGGGCCGGTGTCGCCCTCGCCCACCTGCTTGTAGTCCTCGGCCGAAGCGAGGGCCAAGACCGTGTCACCGTCGACGAGGGCGAAGAAGCTTGCCTCCTCGCCCTCGAGCTTCTCCTCGACCACGATCTCCCGGCCGGCCTCGCCGAAGCGGCCCGAGAAGGCCGCGTCCGCCGCGTCGAGGCCTCCTTGACCGTCTCGGCCACGGTCACCCCTTTGCCGGCGGCGAGCCCGTCGGCCTTGACGACGATCGGCGCCCCCTTCTCGCGAATGTATGCCCTCGCCTTGACCGCGTCGCCGAAGCGAGCGTAGGGCGCGGTCGGGATTCCGGCCTCTCGGCACAGGTCCTTGGCGAAGCCCTTGGAGCCCTCGAGACGCGCGCCCGCCTTAGTGGGACCGAAGGCCTTGATCCCCGCCTCCTCCAGCCGGTCGACCAGCCCGGCGACGAGGGGCGCCTCGGGCCCCACCACGACGAGGTCGATCGCCTGATCCTTGGCGAAGGCGACGAGACGCTCGAGGTCGTCCGCACCCACGCCCACGCACTCGGCCTCGCGCGCGATGCCGCCGTTGCCGGGCGCGCAGTAGAGCTTCTCGAGAATCGGCGAGGCGGCGAGGGCCCAGCACAGCGCGTGCTCGCGCCCGCCCGACCCGACGACGAGAACCCGCATGCCGCTTTCCCCCGGTGCGTCCCTTGGCCCCTGGGCCGCTCGTCTTGTATCATGGCCGACCTTGCCAGGAAATCGACCCATGGCGCTCGACACGCCGGCACCTGACACGGCTCAACCCGCCGCCAACGTCATCGAGTACACGGTGAGCGAGCTCGCCCAACTCGTCCGGCGGAGCGTCGAGGACGCCTTCGGCTACGTCAGGGTCAGGGGCGAGGTCTCCAACCTCCGCCGCCCCGGCTCCGGCCACCTCTACTTCGACCTCAAGGACGAGGGGGCGGTGCTTGCCGCCGTCTGCTGGCGGGGCATCGCGCAATCATTGCGCTTGCCGCCGGAGGACGGGCTCGAAGTCGTCTGCACCGGCAAGCTCTCCACCTACCCCGCCCAGTCCCGCTACCAGATCGTCGTCGAGTCGGTGGTGCCCGCGGGCCTCGGCGCGCTCATGGCGCTTCTCGAGGAGCGCAAGAAGAAGCTCGACGCCGAGGGGCTGTTCGCCGAGGAACGCAAAAGGCCCATCCCCTTCCTGCCCGAGGTGGTGGGCGTCGTCACCTCGCCCACGGGCGCGGTGATCCGGGACATCCTCCAGCGGATGGGCGACCGCTTCCCGCGCCGCGTGCTGCTGTGGCCGGTGCTGGTCCAGGGGAATGAGGCGGCGGAGCAGGTGGCGGCGGCGATCGAGGGATTCAACCTTCTGCCCCCCGACGGGCCCGTGCCTAAGCCCGACGTCCTCATTGTCGCCCGTGGCGGCGGCAGCCTGGAGGACCTCTGGCCCTTCAACGAGGAGGTCGTGGTCCGCGCCGCCGCGGCCTCACAGATCCCGCTCATCTCCGCCATCGGTCACGAGACCGACACCACGCTCATCGACCTCGCCGCCGACCTCCGGGCACCGACGCCGACCGCGGCCGTGGAGAAGGCGGTGCCCGTGCGCGCGGAGCTCGTCCTCGCGGTCAAGGACCTGGACCGGCGGCTGGCCGCCGCAACCGCCCGCCTCGTCGACGGTCACCGCACCCGGCTCGAGGGCTTGGCCCGTGGCCTCCCCGACCTCGTCGGGCTGTTGACCAACGCGGCCCAGGAGCTCGACCACTGGAGCGAGCACATGCGCCGAGTCATGGCCGGGCTCATTCAGGCGCGTCGGGTCCACCTCGGCGAGCTCGCCGCCCGGCTCCGCCACCCACGCGAGCTCTTGACCGAGGCCCGAGCGCGTCTCGAGGGTCTCTCGGGGCGCGTCGGGCATGGCATCGAGAGGCTGTTGGGGCTCAAGGGGAATGCCCTGGCCACGGCCGCGGCCGGGCTCAGGCGCGAGCCGCTGCGGGTCGAGATCGCCCACCGCCGAACGGCGGTTGAGGACTTGCGCGGCCGTCTCGGGCGCGGCTTACACAGAGCGCTCGCCGACGCAGAGGCGCGCCTCGCCGCCCAGGCGCGGCTCCTCGAGAGCTGCGGCTACGAGCAGGTCTTGAATCGGGGGTTCGTCCTCGTGCGCGACCCAGCCGGACGGCCGGTGACCTCGGCCAGGCAAGCCCGACCCGGCACCTCACTTGCGCTCACCTTCAAGGACGGCGAGCGCCGCGCCCGGGTCGAAGGCGCGCCCACGCCGCGCCGCCGGCGCAAGGCGCCGCCCGCGCAGGACGCCCAGCGCCGGCTGCTGTGATGCTCATACGGGCGGCGCTCCTCGGCGTCCTCCTGCTCCTCCCGGCGGCGGGGTGGGCCCATGAGCTCCGCCTCGAAGGCCCGTTCGTCCAAGGCGGGCTCGTTCGCGGCTTCACCGAGCCCGGGGCCCACGTTCACCTGAACGGGCGCGCGGTCCGCGTCTCCCCCGAAGGGCTGTTCCTCATTGGCTTCGGGCCCGACGCCAGGGGACCGTTCGTGCTTGAGGTCCGCTTTCCCGACGGCCGGGTCGCAACGCGCCGGCTCGAGGTCGGTGAGCGCCGGTACGGCGTGCAGCGGATCGACGGCCTGCCGGCGAAGATGGTGACCCCCGACGAGGCGGCCTTGCGGCGCATCCGCGAGGAGAACGCCATGATCGCCGCCGCCCGCGCGCGCGACACGGCCGCCGCCTGGTTCGCCGAGGGCGTCAACTGGCCGCTGGTGGGGCCGATCACCGGCGTGTTCGGCACCCGGCGGATCTTGAACGGCGAGCCGCGCCGGCCTCACTACGGGGTCGACGTCGCCGCGCCCGAGGGCACGCCGGTCGAGGCGGCCGCCTCGGGGCTGGTGGCGCTCGAGGAGCCCGACCTCTACTTCACGGGCGGCACGGTGATCCTCGACCACGGCCACGGGCTCACCACCCTTTACGCGCATCTCGGCCGGATCGAGGTCGAGGAAGGTGAGACCGTCGCCCGCGGCGAGATCATCGGGGCGGTGGGGGCGACGGGGCGGGTCACCGGGCCCCACCTCGACTGGCGGGTCAACCTGTTCGACACCCGGCTCGACCCGGCGCTCGTCGCTGGGCCGATGCCTCAGGAGTGAGCGCCCAGTCGAAACAAAAAGGGGACATTCTACTTTTTCTCCGCCATGGCGCCGCGAGGGTGACACATGAGTAAGAGGGGAAAAAGTAGAATGTCCCCTTTTTCGCTCAGTCGGGCCAGCGCCGGTGGACCCACAGCCACTGCTCCGGCCGGGCCCGGATCCAGGATTCGAACAGGGCGTTGACGCGGCGCATCGTCTCCACGGCGTCGGCCTGTCGGTCGCCCGAGTTCGGCAGGTCCATGGGTGAGAAGACCGTGAGGCGGAAGCGAGCGCCTTCGAGGCGGTCGACGCGCACCGGCACGACCGGGCAGCGGAACTTGAGGGCAAGCTGGGCGAGCGCCGGGGCGGTCATGGCGTCGCGGCCGAAGAAGGGTACCGGGATGCCGTCGTTCATCTTCTGGTCGACCACCATGCCCAGGTGCTCCCCGCGCGCCAGCGCCTTGATGAGCGTCTTGGCGCCCTCGGCCCCCTTGGGGTGATGGCTTCCCTCGATCACGCTGCGGGTGCGGCGCAGCATGCGCTCGATGAGCCGGTTGTTCGCGGCCCGGTAGATATGGGTGATCGGCATGCCCCGCTGGGTCGCGCCCATCGAGGCGATCTCCCAGTTGCCGAAGTGGGCGGAAAAGAAGATGCCGCCGACGCCGTCGTCCCTGAGCCGGGCGACGTTCTCGGCGCCTACGACGTCCACCCGGCCGTCGCCACCGTAGATCTGGATCTTGTCGAGGTGCGCGTACTCGGTGGCGACGCGGCCCAGGTTGTCCCACATGCCATGGAGCACGCGCCGGCGCCCCTCCGGGCTCATCTCCGGGAACGCCCGGGCGAGATTCGTTTCGGCGACCCGTGAGACCCCGAGCTTGGGGCCGAGGAGGCGGCCGAGGAAGCCGCCCACCGCCGAGGCGCGGTCGATGGGCATCTGGCGGAAGACCTTGAGCGCCAGCCACACGCCGAACGCCTCGAGAGGGTCGGCGAGGTAGAGCCTCAAGAGCCGGCGCAGCACGGGCTCAGCCCCCCTCGAGGAGGGGCGCCAGGAGCACGTCCACCGCTTGCGGTTCGTTAAAGACGAGGTGGACCGGCACCACCTTCACCATCGGCCGGGCCTCGGGCGGCAGGTTCACCGCGTCCTTCTCGGTCGTTACCGGCACCGCATCGAGCCGGTGGGCATCTTCCACCATCGTCATGATCTCGTCGGGGTCGTAGCGGTGGTGGTCGGGGAAGGCGCGAGCCGCGGCGACCCGGCAGCCCAGCGTCTCGAGGGTGTGGAAGAACTTCCCTGGCCGCGCTATGCCGGCGAAGGCGAGCACGCGCTTGCCGCCGAGGGCGGCGGCCTCGGGCCCGGGCTCGAGGTGCGCGCCGAGGACGGATGGCTTGAGCTCCTCGAGCCGGGGCTTGAGCCCGTGCCCGTCGTCTCCCACCAGAACGAGCGCCTGGGCGCGCGCGAGCCCGTCGGCAAGCGTCTCCCGCAAGGGTCCCGCGGGCATCACCCGGCCGTTGCCGAAGCCATAGCGCGCGTCAACGACGAGGAGGGAAAGGTCCTTTTCGAGCCCGGGATACTGGAAGCCGTCGTCCATCACCACCACCTCGGCCCCGGCTTGGGCGGCGGCCCGCGCGCCGGCCACACGGTCGCGGGCCACCCAGGTGGGCGCCTCGGCGGCGAGCAAGAGCGCCTCGTCCCCTACCTCGCGGGCGTCGTGGCGGGCGTGATCCACCCTGAGCGGACCGCGCCGGCGGCCGCCGTAACCGCGGCCCAAGAGGTGCACGTTGTGTCCGGCTTCCTTGAGCCGGCGCGCAAGCGCGAGAGTCGCGGGCGTCTTGCCGGCACCGCCGACGACCAGATTCCCCACGCAGACCACCGGACAGGGCGCGCGTGCGGGGCGCGCGAACGCGCGGCGCGCCCGTCCCGCCGCCGCGAACCCCCAGGCGAGGGGCGCCAGCAGAGCGGGGGCGAGGCCGTCCCGCCGCCAGAAGTCAGGCGCTCGCACGGCCTCGTTCCCGTGTGGGCAGGGCCCTAAGGTAAGGGGCGAGCGCGGCGAAGACGCGGTCCAGGACCTCCTTCTGGGCTTCGGCGACGGACCGTGCGGCCTCGACCCGGCGGGCCCTGAGCTCGGTGTCGGTCAAGAGCCGGCCCACGGCGCCCGCGAGCGAGTCCTCGTCCGCCACCATCTCCGCCGCGTCGGACGCGTCGAAGGCGGCGACGAAGTCCGCGAAGTTGAACATGTGCGGCCCATAGACGAGGGCGCAGTCAAGCCGCGCGGGCTCGATGGGGTTCTGCCCGCCGTGCGGGATCAACGACCCGCCGACGAACACGACCTCACCAAAGCGGTAGAAGAGCCCGAGCTCGCCCATCGTGTCCCCGAGGTAGACGTCGGTTTCGGGCTCGATGTCGGCGCCGTTTGAGCGCAGCGCGACCGCGAGGCTCGCGCGCCGGAGCTCCGCCGCCACCTCTTGGCCCCGCGCCGGATGCCGGGGAACGACGATGGTGAGGAGCCCCGGATGCTGCGCTTTGAGCCGTTGGTGGACCCGTCCTGCCATGACCTCCTCGGGGGCGTGGGTGCTGGCCGCCAGCCACAGCGGCCGCCCCCGCGTTGCCCCCTCGAGCCGCGCAAGCTCTTGCGCGTCGGCCGCGAGCGCCGGGGCGGCCGCCTTAAGGTTCCCTAATGAGCGCACGTCCCCGGCGCCGAGGGTGGCGAAGCGCCGGGCGTCGGCCTCGCTCTGGGCGAGGCACAGGGCGAAGCCCTTGACGAGCGGCCGGACGAGCCCGGGAAAGCGCCGCCAGCGGGCGAACGAGGCGAGGGACATGCGGCCGTTGACGAGTACCATGGGCACGGCGCGCGCCTGCGTCTCGTTCAATAGGTTGGGCCACAGCTCCTGCTCCACCCACAGCGCGAGATCCGGCCGCCAATGGTCGAGGAAGCGGCACACCGCGGCCGGCCGGTCGACCGGCACGTACTGGTGGAACGCCCGCACGGGGAGGCGCGCGGCCAATAGCCGGGCCGAGGTCACGGTCCCGGTCGTCATGAGGACATGCGCGTCCGGCCGCGCCGCGAGGACACGCTCGACCAGGGGAAGAGAGGAGGTCGCCTCGCCGACGCTCGCCGCGTGGGTCCAGACGAGGGGGCCGCAAGGCCGCGCCCGGCCGGGACGACCGAGCCGTTCGGGGAAGCGGACGGAGTCCTCCTTCCCCGCCGCCTTGCGCCGGGTGAGGTAGAGACCGATGAGCGGCCCCGCAAGCCGCGTGAGGCCCCGGTAGGCGCGCGGTGTCATCACCCGGCCGCCGCTCCTGGGGCCCCGGCAGGCGCCGGCTCGATCACCGCCGCGCCGACCAGGCGGTCGGCCTCCGAGGTCACCGCGTTGAGGCCCTCCTCGATGGCCCGGCGCGCCGCCTCGACCTCACCCGCCTCGGCCCGACGGGCCACGGTGATCGGCTCTCCCCACACGATCACCCCGCGGCCGAAGGGGAGCGCGAGGACGAACCGGTCCCAGGTTGAGAGCACCCGGCGCGGGGACGCGGAGTAGGCGGCGGGCACGATCGGCGCGCCGGCGAGGCGCGCGATGTCGACGATCGTCCCGCTTGCGCGCATGCGCGGCCCGCGCGGCCCGTCGGGGGTGATGCCGACGCACTCGCCCCGCTTGAGCGCGGTCATGAGCCCCCTGAGCGCCGCCGTACCCCCGCGGCGGGTGGAGCCGCGCACGCTCCCCAGGCCGAAGTGCGCGATCACCTCGGCGATGAGCGCCCCGTCCCGGTGCTGGGAAATGAGCATGTTCATCTTAGCCCCGGGCGACCACGAGGTGGGCATCATCAGGAGGCGCCCGTGCCAGAAGGCCAGGATGAAAGGCTTCCCCGCCTGCCAGAAGCGCTCGGGGATGTCCGCCCGGCGCTCGCTCCAGCGGCCGCTCGCGTAGACCAGCCGGATATAGCGCGCGGCGAGCCAGCACAAGCTCCGCCGCACCTGGTCGCGTTTGAACAGATGCTTGATGAGCCCCACTTCTCTCAAGCCCGCGCCCGCCTCGCCGTCCCCTCTTCCGCTTCCGCGGCGAACTGCATCTCGTAGAGCCGGGCGTAGGCGCCGCCTTTGGCCAAAAGCTCCGCATGGCTTCCCGATTCGACGACGCGGCCGCGCTCGATCACGTAGATGAGGTCCGCCCGTATCACCGTGGACAGCCGATGGGCGATGACGAGCGTCGTTCGCCCCTTTATGAGCCGCATAAGCGCCGCTTGCACCATCCTCTCGGATTCGGTGTCGAGCGACGAGGTCGCCTCGTCCAAGAGCAGGATGGGCGCGTTCTTGAGCATCGCCCGGGCGATCGACAGACGCTGGCGTTGCCCGCCCGAAAGTTTCACCCCGTGCTCGCCGACGATGCAGTCGTAGCCCTTGGGCAGGCGGAGGATGAACTCGTCGGCGGCGGCTGCGCGCGCGGCGGCGGCGACCTCGTCGTCGCTCGCGCGCGGCTTGCCGTAGGCGATGTTGGCCCGGACCGTGTCGTTGAACAGGCTGGTCTCCTGGCTCACCAGGGCGATCTGGCCTGAGAGGCTCGCGAGCGTCACGTCTTTGACGTCCGCGCTGTCGATCGTGACCGCGCCCGCATCGACGTCGTAGAAGCGCGGGATCAGGTTAAGGATCGTCGACTTCCCCGCCCCCGAGGGTCCGACGAGCGCCACCGTCTTGCCGGCCGGAATGGTGAGCGAGACGTCGTGGAGCGCCGGCTTGTCCGGCGCGTAGGCGAAGCTCACCCGCTCGAAGCGTATAGTGCCCTCGCGCACGTCAAGCGCGCGGGCGCCGGGACGGTCCGTGATCTCGGGCTCCTTGTCCAAGAGCGCGAACACGCGCTCAGCCGCGGCCAGCCCCTCCTGCAGGTTGGCGTTGAGGTTCGCGAGCGTCTTCAACGGCCGGTAGGCGAGCAAGAGCGCCGTGATGAAGGAGAAGAAGGCGCCGGCGGTGGTGGCGCCGGCGATGACCTTGAGGCCGCCATAGAGGATGACCGCCGCGATGGCGAGCCCGCCCAGGGTCTCCATGATCGGCGTCGACGCGGCGCGCACCCGGAGCGCCTTGGAGATCAGGCGGAACAACCGCTCCACCAGCGCGGCGGCGCGCCCCGTCTCGTAGGCTTCCATGCCGTAGGCCTTGATGTGGTGCGCGCCCTGAAAGGTCTCGGAGAGCAGGGTCGTGAAGCGGCCCATCTCGGTCTGGGCGCTCGTGGAGACCCGCCGCATCCGCCGGCCGATGGCGACGACGGGGAAGATCGCCAGCGGGAAGATGAAGGAGGCGATGAGGGCCAACAGCCACTCCTGGTAGAACATGACCCCCACCAGGAATGCAACCGTGAGCGAATCCCGAACGAGGCCGGTGAGCACGGTCGAGACGGCGGCGCGCAAGCGGTTCACGTCGTTCGTGAAGCGCGAGACGAGCTTGCCGGTCGCGTTGTCGTGGAAGAACGCGAGGTCGGCGCGCATGAGGTGGGTGAACATCCGCATCTGGATGTCGGCGATGATGCGCTGTCCCGCGGTGCTCATGAACACCGCCTGGCCGTAGGTCGCCCCGCCCTTGACGAGGAAGATCGCGATCACCGCGACGGGGAGGACCATGAGCATCCGGGTGTCCTTGTTGAGGAAGACGTCGTTCAGCACCGGCTCCATGAGCCAGGCGTAGGCCGCCGTGGCCGCGGCGGCGATGCCCATGCAGAGGGCGGCGAGGATGAGCCGCATGAGGTGCCGGCGCACGTGTTCGCGCACCAGCCTCATGACCAGGACCCGGGTCCCGAGGGGCGCCGGCTCCGGTGGCTCGGAGCTTGCCGTCAACCGCTTGATTCCGCCCAAAGCCTTATCCCAAGCGCACGATAGCACGGCGCGCCGGCCAAGGCGAGACGGGGCGGGCGGCGCGCCCTTCAGCCGCGCTCCCTGAACGTCCGGAGTCGATTAAGGAGCAGGCGGTGGAGCCTCGGCGCGGCGGCGACGAGGGAGGGGTAGCGCGCCGCAGGCCGGTCGTAGGCGAAGGGAGCGCCGTCCAAGGTGGTCGCGATCCCGCCCGCCACGGCGAGGAGAAGATCGCCCGCTGCAACGTCCCAGGCGCTCTTCGGCGTGAGCGTGACGGCGCCGTCGGCCCGGCCGGCGGCGACGAGCGCGAGCTTGTAAGCGAAAGAGCTGAGCCCCAGGACCGTCGCCTCGGGAAAGGCCCGCGGCCAGGTTGCGCGCTCGGCCTCGGTCCGGCTCAAAAGGAGGCGGGCGCCTCGGAGCTCCTCGTGCTCGCCGGCCCGGACCCGCCGGCCGTTGAGCCGCGCCCCGCCGCCCGGGACGGCGTCGAACAACTCGTCTGTAGCCGGGTTGTAGACGGCGGCGGCGAGCGGCCGGCCGTTCTCGACAAGCGCCGCGGCCACCGCGAACTCCGGCCGCCCCTTGAGGAAGGAGCGGGTGCCGTCGATGGGGTCGACGAGCCAGAACCGGCGCGCCTCGAGAGCCCCCGCCTCGGTTCCCGACTCCTCGGAGAGCCAGCCGTAGTCCGGCCGTGCTCCCACAAGGCACTCGCGCAAGCAGGCGTCGACGGCGAGGTCGGCGGCCGAGACCACGTGTCCTGGCTTTTTCTCCCAGGTGCGGACGGGCCGCCGGAAGTGGCGGCGCGCAACTCCGCCCGCTTTGCGCACCGCCTCGACGAGGAGGCGGCGGTCGCCCTCGAGCGCCGCCGCGGGCGCCGATGCCAAGGGGACGGTCGTCACCGGCCCGCCACCGTCATGCCGTCGATCCTGACGGTCGGGGCGTCGACGCCGTAGCGGAAGGCGAGGTCGTTGGCGGGACGGAGTGCGGTGAACATGTCGGTAAGCTTGCCGGCCACGGTGACCTCGCTCACGGGATAGCCGAGCTCTCCGTTCTCGATCCAGAAGCCGGCCGCCCCCCGGCTGTAGTCGCCGGTGACCAGATTGACGCCCATGCCGATGAGCTCGGTAAGGTAGAGGCCGCTCCGGATGTCGGCGATCAGCTCCTCCGGCGACGGCGAGCCGGCGGCGAGGTACAGGTTGGTCGGCGCTGGGGCGGGCGGGCTTGCGGGGCCGCGCGCGGCGTGGCCGGTGCTCTTAAGCCCGAGCTGCCGGGCCGAGCGGCAGTCCAAGAGCCAGGTGGTTAGCGTGCCGCGGGCGACCACGTCGCGGCGGGTCCCTCCCACCCCTTCGCCGTCGAACGGCTTGGAGCGGAGCCCGCGGCGGCGGTGCGGGTCGTCGGTAACGGTCACCTCCTCGGCGAACACGGCGCTCTCCAGCCGGTCCTTGAGGAAGCTCGTCCCGCGCGCGATCGCGGGACCGGCGATCGCTCCGGCGAGGTGGCGCAAGAGCCCCCCAGCCACCCTCGGCTCATAGACGACGGGGACCTGCGCGCTCTTCACTTTCCGGGCGCCTAGGCGGCGGGCCGCCCTCTCCCCCGCGCGCCGGCCTACCTTCTCGGGTGGGTCGAGCTCGCCACCGTGGCGGGCGATCGCGAACTCGTAGTCTCGTTCCATCGCCTCGCCTTGCTTGGCGACGACCGCGACGCTCACCCCGTGGGCCGTCGCCGCGTAGCAGCCGGTGAAGCCGTTGCTCGCCGCGAGCGTCACGGTCGACCGGCTCCACGAGGCCTCCGCGCCTTCGGAGTTGCTAATCTTGGGTACCGCGAGCGCCGCCTCTTCGGCGCCGGCCGCCCGCTCGACGAGGGCCTCGGGCGCCGGCTCCGCCGGATCCAGGAGGTCGAGGTCGCGTGTCTCCTTTGTCAGCCAGCCCTCCTCGGCGAGGCCCGAGAAGGGGTCCTCGGGCGCCGCGCGGGCCATGGCGAGCGCCCGGTCAACGAGGTCGGCCAAGGCCGCGGGCCGAAGGTCGGTGGTCGCGACGGTCGCCTGGCGGTGGCCGCAGAAGACCCGGAGCCCGACCTCGCGCGACTCCGACCGCTCGAGCGTCTCCGGCTGGCGAAGCCGGCGGACGACGTTGAGGCCGGCGCTCTCCACCAACACCGCGTCGGCGGCGTCGGCCCCCGCCCTTCGCAAGCGGGCGACGAGGTCCGTCAAGCGCTCTTCCGCCTCAGGTGCGCCGCCGGAGTCGCTCTGAGCCGAAGCCATGGCGCCAGCTTAGGGCGGTTGGCCCCGCGCTGGCAACGCGGCCGCCTTCAAGAGCGCGAATGCTCCCTCGGAGGGCAAGTAGATCCAGCCCTCCGCCGCCGCTTGGTGGCGTTGCTCCGGGCTTGGCGCTATGACGAGCCCGAGATGGAAGGCGTAGGCCGTGAGCAGGGCGAGAAGGGCGTCGAGCGCGTCCGCAACCGCGACCGCGTCCGCCCGCTGCGGCGGCGTGAGCGCAAGGAGGGGCCGAAGCACCTCGTCAAGGACCCGGGTTCTCAGCGCCGGGTCCCGGCGGTAGCCGCGGATGCCTAAGAACGCCTCGCCGGTGAGCGCGCGCAGCGTGCCCTTCGGATAGGTCTCGATCACGGCGCGCCGCCCCGTCGACCGCGTCGGGTTCACCTGTAACCCGGCGTCGGCCGCGCGCGCGAGGAGGGGAGCCGCTTCGAAGACGCAGCGCCCGATCCGGTCGGCTGCGACCGTGAGCGGCACGAGCGGCTTCAAGCGGCGCCTCACCTCGCGGTCGGTCAGGCGCTCCGGGAAGGGCGCGGCGAGGCGGGCAGGCTTATCGGCGCGGTGCGCCCAGACCGCCTCCCGGAAGCGCCGTGGCCAGCCCAGCGGCACGTCGATCGCCGCCACGACGAGCCCAGGCTCGGCGAACAGCTTGTCGTGTTCCACCTTGGTGAGCCTGTGGACCGCGAGCCGGCCGTCGGCGGCTTCGGCGACCGCGAGCCAGGTGCGGTCGGCACGCGCCGTGGCGAAGTCGATGCCTGCGATGAGCACCATCGCTCTCTTCCCTTTCACTCCTCGCGCTCGTGAAATCTACATCCGCCGCGGCAGGTAACGCGCGAGGCCCGCGAAGAAGAACATGAGAAGCCCGGCGGCGAGGAAGACCGCGGCGAGGTCGAAAAACGTGAGGAGGACTGCGAACAGGGCCGGCATGGCCAGCTCGGCGATGTCGCGGCTGGTGGCGAACACGGTCGTCATTTCGGGGCGTTCATAAGCGTGCACCGCGCGCAGGAACGGAATGTTCCCAAATGCGTCAAGCGCGACGGCGTTCGCCGCAGCCACGAGCAGGAGCCCGGCAGCCAGGAGCGGGGCGCCGAACAGGAAGCCGGCCACCGCCGTCGCCACCCCGCAGGCCGTGTAAGCACCGTCCATCACCCGCCGGATCCCATAGCGCCCGCCCAAGCGGCTCATAAACGGCATTAGCAACAGCATGGCGGTACCGGCCGAGACGAGCAGGCCGCCGGCGAGCTCGCCTTGTCCCGTCTTGACCATGAAGACGGGAGCGTAAACGAAGAAGGTTACCCACCAGGCGTGGCGTCCGAAGTTGAGGAACCAGGCGAGTCGAAGCCGCGGCTGGTTCACGAACCGGCGCACGTTCCGGAGCGGGTTGGGCGGAGGCCGAACTGCCGCGGCCACCGCGGGGTCGCCGGCGAAGCGGAGAGCCCAGAAATAGGCGAAGAGCACGACCGCTGCGGCCGAGCTGAAGCCGAACGCCACCCAGGGACCCCACTGGCTGTGAAGGTAGACGCCAAGGTAGGGCCCTGCGGTCCAGGGTAGGGCAGCGAACAAGAGCTTGCGCGGCTCGGAGCGGACGAGGTCCCGCTTGCGGATGTAGTCCATGATGTAAAGGTTGAGCGAAATGCCAAGACAGGCCGTGCCGAAAACCCTCACCAGCATCCCCATGACCTGGCCGAAGAGCGTGGCGGTGACGAACAGGAAAGGGGAGAGGAACAAGAAAGCGACGCCCAAGCTGTAGACCCACCGCCGCTTGAGCCGGCGGATGAGGAGGGGGATCGCGAAGCTCGCCATGAGCGCGGCGACGCCGATCGCGAAAAAGAGCACGCTCACGTCGCGCGCGTTGCCCAGGATCGACAGTGCCTGAAGGGGAATGAGCGTCGCGAGCGAGGCGCGGGAGATCGATTCCAGGGTGAACAGGATGGCGAAGACGGTGGCGCCCGGCGTGCTCGCCGCCTGCAGCCAGACGGGACGGCGAATTTGCATAACGGGAGCCCGCCTCCCCAGGGCGTCGGTGGAAGCTTACGTTTCTTGGTGCCGTTCTTAGGTCGAGCGGCGGTGCCAGGACCAACGTGAATGCGTCACATCAG
>JBHICW010000027.1:0-15725 GCA_046759785.1 Alphaproteobacteria bacterium | reverse complement strand
GGGCCCCCATCGTACCCACAATCGGCCGCTCCTCCGAAGGCCGGTGCCGGCGAGTCCGCTCGGCCGGACGAGGGCGGAGCCGTGAGCCAACGTTCGTGCGCCGAGGATCGAGCCATGTCGACGTGCACCACCGAGCCGGCGCCTGCGCCCGAGAAAGACCTGGGTTCGCTCCCCCAATGGGACCTGAGCGACCTTTACGAGGGGCCCCAGTCGCCAGAGCTCGCACGCGACCTTGCCATGGCGCGCGCCACCGCGAAGACGTTCCAGGAGCGCTATGCGGGCAAGCTCCAGGCCCTCGACGGCGAGGCGCTGGGGGCCGCGATCACCGAATATGAGCGGCTCAAGGAGACTCTCGACCGCATCGCCAGCTACGCCCACCTCCTCTTCTCCGTCGCCATGGACGACGGCGAGGTCGGAAGGTTCTTCCAAACGACCCGGGAGGAGATCAACGACATCGCCACCCACACCCTGTTTTTCACCCTTGAGCTCAACCGGCTGGACGACGCGGCGCTCGACGGGAAGATGACGGCCCCGGCCCTCGCGCGCTACGCGCCCTGGCTCCGCGACCTCCGCGCGTTCCGGCCTTACCAACTCTCGGACGAGGCGGAGCGTCTTCTCCACGAGAAGACGGTCACGGGGCGGGGTGCCTGGACCCGCCTCTTCGACGAAACGGTGGCGGCGCTCCGCTTTGGGGTCGATGGCCGGTCGCTCACCAGCGCACAGGCGCTCGACCTGCTCTCGTCGCCCGATCCTGGAGTGCGGCGCGCCGCGGCCACGGCGCTGGGCCAGGTTTTCGCCGAGAACGCCCGCACCTTCGCCCTCATCCTGAACACTCTCATCAAGGATAAGGCGATCGAGGACAGGTGGCGCGGCTTCCCGCGGCCGATCTCGTCGCGGAACCTCATGAACCACGTGGAGGACGAGGTCGTCGACGCGCTTGCTCAGGCGGTGAGCCAGGCCCAGCCGCGCCTCGCCCATCGCTACTACACGATCAAGGCGCGCTGGTTCGGCGTCGACGCGCTCGACTACTGGGACCGCAACGCGCCGCTGCCCGAGGACGACGACCGGGTCGTGCCGTGGGACGAGGCCCGGGACGTTGTCCTCAACGCGTACGCCGGTTTCTCGCCCGGCCTCGCCGACACCGCCCGGCGGTTCTTCGACCACCCCTGGATCGACGCTCGCGTGAAACCGGGGAAGGCCCCGGGCGCCTTCGCGCACCCCACCGTGCCCAGCGCCCATCCCTACCTCTTGCTCAACTACCAGGGCAAGATGCGGGACGTGATGACGCTCGCCCACGAGCTGGGTCACGGCGTCCACCAGATCCTGGCCGCGGAGCAGGGCCCGCTCATGGCCGAGACGCCGTTGACACTCGCCGAGACCGCCTCGGTGTTCGGCGAGCAGCTCACCTTCCGCGCCCTTCTCGCGTCCGAGCCGGACCCGCGCCGGCGCCGCGTGCTCATCGCCGGCAAGGTGGAGGACATGCTCAACACCGTGGTCCGCCAGATCGCGTTCCTCGAGTTCGAGCGTCGCCTGCACGACGAGCGGCGCGAGGGAGAGCTTACGCCTGAGCGGATCGGCGCGATTTGGCTCGCCGTCCAGGGCCAAAGCCTGGGGCCGGGAATCCGCTTGAGCGAGGCGTACCGCCACTACTGGGCGTACATCCCCCACTTCGTCCACTCGCCCTTCTATGTGTACGCGTACGCGTTCGGCGACTGTCTGGTGAATGCGCTCTACGCGCTCTACCGCGAGGGCGTCCCGAAGTTCGAGGCGAAGTACCTGGACATGTTGCGCGCCGGGGGGACGCGCCGCCATCGGGAGCTTCTCACCCCCTTTGGTCTCAATCCCAGCGATCCGAAATTCTGGTCGAAGGGGCTAGGAGTCATGGCCGAGCTCATCGACGAGCTCGACATGGCCGTGTAAGCGGAGATGCCAGCGGGAGGCGAAGAGAACAGTGTCGGTGCGCGGGTGAGGCGGTACGCCCGCGTGTCGACCAGGGTCGGCGGACTCGCCGCGCGGCTGGGGGCCGAGCGCCTGCTTGGCGTGCCCCTCGACCACAGCCGCCACGCGGCCGAGCTGCGGCGCGCACTCGGCGGGCTCAAGGGCCCGCTCATGAAGGTAGCCCAGCTTATCTCCACGATCCCCGACGCGATGCCGGAGCAGTACGTGACGGAGCTGGCCCAGCTGCAGGCCAATGCCCCCTCGATGGGGTGGCTGTTCGTCAAGCGCCGGATGGCCGCGGAGCTCGGCCCCGACTGGCGGTCCCAGTTCCGGCGATTCGAGCCCAACGCCGCGGCCGCCGCGTCGCTCGGCCAGGTCCACAGGGCGGTGGGGCTCGACGGGCGGCGCCTGGCGTGCAAACTCCAGTACCCCGACATGCGCTCGATCGTCGAGGCGGATCTCCATCAGCTCAAGGTCGTCTTTGCGATCTACCGCCGCTACGACCGGGCGATCGATCCCAGCAAGATCCACACCGAAATCGCGGCCCGGCTGCGCGAGGAGCTGGACTACGAGCTCGAGGCCCGGCACATGCGCCTCTACGACGCGATGCTCAAGCGCGAAGCGGGCATCCGGGTCCCCGAGCCCGTCCCAGACCTTTCCACCGCCCGTCTGCTCACCATGACCTGGCTCGACGGGCGGCCCTTGCTCACCTACAAGGGCGTCAGCCTCGAGGAGCGCAACCGGCTGGCGTCGAACATGTTCCGCTGCTGGTACATACCGCTCTACCACTGCGGCGTGATCCACGGCGACCCACACCTTGGCAACTACACGGTGGGGAAGGACGGCACGATCAACCTTCTCGACTTCGGCTGCATCCGGATCTTCGAGGCCAAGTTCGTCAACGGGGTCATCGACCTCTATGACGCGCTCAAGCGGAACGAGATGGACCTGGCGGTCCATGCCTACGAGACCTGGGGGTTTAAGGGGCTCGATCGAGAGGTGATCGACGTCCTCAACCAGTGGGCCTATTTCGTTTACGGGCCGTTGCTCGACGACCGCGTCCGCCGAATCCAGGAAACCCGGGCCGGGGTGTATGGGCAAGAGGTGGCCGAGAAGGTCCACCGCGAGCTCAGGGGGCTGGGGGGTGTCACTCCGCCGCGCGAGTTCGTGCTCATGGACCGGGCCGCCATCGGGCTCGGCTCGGTCTTCCTGCACCTCAAGGCGGAGCTCAACTGGCACCGCCTTTTCGAGGAGGTGATCGGCGACTTCGACGTTCCCAGCCTGCGCCGGCGCCAGAAAGAGGCGCTTGCGGCGGCCGGCATTCCGCCGCCAGCGTGAGGCGGCCTTCTCGGACCGGATGTCCGGTGCCGGCTCGTGGGCCGGCCGCCTGACATTTACGACGGCCATTCCTCGTACTCAAACCACCGTCGCGCCGTGTGGTTCGGGTCGTTGGACCCGGCTGGACGCTGGCCCTCTGGATCCGCCAAGGAGCGTGTTTCGCTGAGTTCTGGTTTCCTCCGAGCCGAGGGTGTGCGAGGGGGTGGGGGGACGCACCGGCGGGACAAACCCGGGTGGCATCGGCAACGGCCTCCGAGAGGCTGCCGCAACGCGGATTGAGCCAGCGGCTCGGCCGTCGTCGTGAGGGCGCGGACACCCGTGAAGCGGACACCCGTGAAATTGCTATAGATCAATGTTGGCGACGGAAGCCCACGCGTATGTTAGGTGGCGTGACGAGGTTGGGCCGGATTGGTTTGCGAGCGGCCTCGGTTCGGTTTTTTGCATCCTAAGGCAGAGATCGACGGCAGCGACGGTTCGAGCAGGCGAGCGGCGGTTGCGATGTCGCCACCCTGCGCTGGGGCGAGAACGCGATACTTGCGGGTGGTCGGCGTTCCACCGTCGACATCCGCTGAGCGCGCCGGCAGGGCCGGCTCGGCGCGCCAGCAGACCGACGGCTTGGCAAGCCCGGTCAGCCTCCGATGCGAGGCGCCGTCCCCATCGCGTGAACCGGGACAGGGCCTTGGCAAACACGGTCAGTCGGGGCATTGTGGGCGCGCCAGGCCGAAGGTGGCGAACGGGCAGGTGGCGGATGAGGGTGGGCATTCCTAAGGAGCGCCGCGCCGGGGAGGCTCGGGTCGCGGCCTCGCCCGACATGGTGAAGAAGCTTGCGGGCCCCGGCCTCGAGATCGCGATCGAGCGGGGCGCGGGCGAGGGAGCCATCATGCCCGATGACGCCTTCGCGGAGGTGGGGGTCCGCCTCGTCGCGGGCTTGGAGGCCCTTTACGGCGAGGCGGACGTCATCCTCAAGGTCCGCCGCCCGTTGGCGCCGGACGAGGACGGGCCGGACGAGGTCGCGATGATGAAGGAGGGAGCGGTGCTCATCGGACTTCTCGATCCGCTCCGCCACCGCGACCAAGCGCGGACTTACGCCGCCCGTCGCCTCACCGTCTTCGCGATGGAGCTCATGCCGAGGCTTTCCCGGGCCCAGTCGATGGACGCGTTGTCGTCGCAGAGCAACCTCGCGGGCTATAAGGCGGTGGTCGATGCCGCGGCCGCCTACGGCCGCCTGATGCCGATGATGATGTCGGCGGCGGGGACCATCGCCCCGGCCCGGGTTCTCGTCCTCGGCGCGGGGGTCGCCGGGCTCCAAGCAATCGCCACCGCCCGGCGCCTCGGCGCGATCGTCTCGGCCTTCGACGTGCGCCCTGCGGTGAAGGAGGAGGTGGAGAGCTTGGGCGCGACCTTCATCGAGGTGCCCAACGCGGAAGGTGAACAGGCGCAGGAGGCGTCGGGCTACGCCAAGGAGATGAGCGAGGACTACCGGCGCCGCCAGACGGAGCTCATTCACGAGACGCTCACCAAGACCGACATCGCGATCACCACCGCGCTCATCCCGGGCAAGCCCGCTCCCCGGCTCATCACCGCGGACATGGTCAAGGACATGAAACCCGGCTCGGTGATCGTGGATCTCGCCGTGGAGGAGGGCGGCAACTGCGAGTTCAGTGAGGTCGATCAGGTGGTTCGCAAGAACGGGGTCACGATCATGGGGCATGCCAACCTTCCCTCCGAGCTCGCACCCGACGCCTCGGCCCTGTATGCCCGCAACCTTCTCAACTTCCTGATCCCGATGGTGGACAGGGACTCGGGGAATCTCGCCATCGACTGGGAGGACGAGATCATTAACGGGACGTTGCTCACCCGCGACGGCGAGATCGTCCACCCGGCGCTCACCTCGAACTGACGTTTGGAGGACGAACGATGGAACCGGCCGCGGTCATCGACCCGCTCATCTTCCGTTTCACGGTCTTCGTCCTCGCCGTCTTCGTCGGCTACTACGTGGTCTGGAGCGTCACGCCCTTGCTCCACACCCCGCTCATGTCGGTGACCAACGCGATCTCCAGCGTCATCATCGTGGGCGCGCTGCTCGCGGCGGGGCCGGCCGAGGTGGACTTCTCCAAGGTCATGGGGTTCCTGGCGGTGACCCTTGCGGCCGTGAACATCTTCGGCGGGTTCACCGTCACCCAGCGCATGCTGGGGATGTTCAAGAAAAAAAAGAGGTAGCGAGGAGACACGTACCGTGCCCGCCAACCTCTCCGCCCTCGCCTACCTCGTCGCGTCCATCTGTTTCATCTTCGCCCTCAAGGGGCTGTCGTCGCCCACCTCCGCCCGGCCGGGAAACCTGATCGGCATCGCCGGAATGGTGATCGCCGTCATTGTGACGCTCGCCGATCCGGACGTGCTGAGTTACCGCACGATCCTCGCAGGCATCGCCATCGGCGGGGTGATCGGCACCGTCATCGCGCTCAGAATCCAGATGACGGCCATGCCCCAGCTCGTGGCCGCCTTCCACAGCCTGGTGGGGGTCGCCGCGGTGATGGTGGGGGCCGCCGCGCTCTACGCGCCCGACGCCTACGGCATCGGCGACGTCGGTAACGTCAAGCTGATCAGCCTCATCGAGATGAGCCTCGGCGTGACGATCGGCGCCGTCACCTTCAGCGGGTCGGTCGTCGCGTTCACCAAGTTGCAAGGGCTGGTGAGCGGCGCGCCGGTCGTCTTCGCCGGTCAGCACTGGCTCAACCTGCTGATCGGCCTCGTGATCGTGGCGATCGGCGCGTTCTTTTGGGCCACCCAGTCCTACACCGCCTTCTGGCTCATGACCGCCCTCGCGTTCCTGGTGGGCGTCCTCATCATCATCCCCATCGGCGGGGCCGACATGCCGGTGGTGATCTCGATGCTGAACTCGTACTCGGGCTGGGCGGCGGCGGGCATCGGCTTCACCCTCGAGAACGTGCTTCTCATCATCACAGGCGCTCTTGTCGGCGCCTCCGGCGCCATCCTGAGCTACATCATGTGCCGGGGGATGAACCGCTCGTTGATCAACGTCATCCTCGGCGGGTTCGGGACCGAGGGGGCGGCGGCGGCCGCCGCCGCCGAGCGAACGGTGAAGCGGGGCAGCGCCGACGACGCGACCTTCATCCTCAAGAACGCAGGCAAGGTCATCGTCGTGCCCGGCTACGGCATGGCGGTGGCCCAGGCCCAACACGTGCTGCGCGAGATGGCCGACATCCTCAAGAAGGACGGGGTGGACGTGCGCTACGCCGTCCACCCGGTGGCGGGCCGGATGCCGGGCCACATGAACGTCCTGCTCGCCGAGGCCAACGTGCCATACGACGAGGTCTACGAGCTCGACGAGATCAATACCGAGTTCGCGTCCGCGGACGTCGCCTTCGTGATCGGGGCGAACGACGTGACCAACCCGGTGGCCAAGACCGATCCCAAGAGCCCTATCTTCGGCATGCCGGTGTTGGACGTCGAGAACGCCCGCAGCGTGCTGTTCGTGAAGCGAAGTCTGGCGCCCGGTTACGCCGGCGTCGACAACGAGCTGTTTTACCGGGACAACACGATGATGCTGTTCGGCGACGCCAAGAAGATGGTGGCAGACATCGTCAAGGCGATGTAGGGGCGATGTAAAGGGCCTGGCGCGTCCGCCCCGAAACGTCTCGTAACCGCCGGCGGGGTCGGGACGGGCCCCGCTTCTGGGGATGCCGGCGACGCGGCGGAGTCGCCGAGGCACCGGTCGCACAAGTGTAGAGCCAGGGGCCGGAACGCCCGGTCGGTCCAACCAGCCGGCCGCCCGAGGCGGCCGGATCACCGTGTTTCCGGATTCCTACCACCCGGGACCGGAGCGGCCGAACCGCTCTCTCCGGGCCGAGTGCTGGGTCAGCGCTGGACAGACGCACCGCTCCCGCCGCGGACGAATCGGCCGTCATTCGCGGCCAGACGCCTACGTCTGTCCTTCGCGTATGGCTCGTTTGCGGGCGAGTTTTCGAGCCCGGCGGATGGCCTCCGCCTGCTCGCGGGCGCGCCGCTCCGACGGCTTCTCGTACGCGCGGCGCAGCTTCATTTCGCGAAAAATGCCCTCGCGCTGCATCTTCTTCTTGAGTGCGCGGAGGGCTTGGTCGATGTTGTTGTCGCGAACGAGAACCTGGACGATAGCGTACCACCTCCTTTCTCCGACAGAAGAGCCGCGCTTCATACCACAGGGGCGACGCGTTGTGAAGGCCGGCGCGGGGCGAGGGGCGGGACCCCGCCGCCGAGGTCGGGAAAGGACGGGGCGCGGAGATGGGCATGGTCATTTTGAAGGTCGCCCAGATGGGCCACCCGGTCCTCGGCCGCCGCGCCGACGAGGTCCCTGACCCCACGGCGCCGGAGATCAAGGCGCTGGTGGCCAACATGATCGAGACCATGAACGACGCGGACGGCCTGGGACTGGCGGCGCCCCAGGTCCACGTCCCGAGGCGCGTCGTCGTGTTCCTCACCCCGCGAGCGGAAGCCGACGAACGGGAAGCCGAGCTCACCGTGCTGGTGAACCCTGTGGTCGAACCCCTCACCGACGAGAAGGTCGAGGGCTGGGAGGGCTGCCTTTCGGTGCCGGGGCTTCGCGGACTCGTGCCTCGCCACCGGCGCGTGCGCTACCGCGGGGTGACACCCGAGGGGGAGCCGATTGACCGGGTCGCGGAAGGGTTGCACGCCCGGGTCGTCCAGCACGAGTGTGACCACCTTGACGGCATTCTCTTTCCCATGCGGATGCCTGACCTCTCGAAACTCTACTTCGAGTCGGAACTCCGCCATCTCAAACTTCGGGCGCGGGAGGAGGCGATGGCCCTATGACCGGAGCCGAGGAGGCGAGGGCCCGGATTCTCAAGGCGGCGCTCAAGCACGTTCCCGATCGCGGCTGGAGCGAGCCCGCCCTTCTTGCCGGCGGCGCCGAGGCCGGGTTCGACGCACTCGCGGTCCGCCGGGCCTTTCCCGGGGGTGGGGGCGAACTCCTCGACGCGTTCTTTGCCGAGACCGATCGTCGTATGGAGACGGCATTGGCGCGCCGTCGGCTCAACGACATGAGGGTCCGCGATCGCGTTGCCACGGCCGTGCGGGTCTGGCTGGAGGCGTGTCTGCCGCACCGCAAGGCGTTGCGCCGGGCCGTCGCGGCCGGAGCCCTGCCTGCGAACGCCCCGGCGGCGCTGCGCCGGCTCTACCGGACGGTCGACGCGATGTGGCGCGCCGCCGGTGACACCGCCACCGACTTCAGCTTCTACACCAAGCGCGCGCTGCTGGCGGCGGTCTATGGCGCGACGCTGCTGTACTGGCTGGACGACCGCTCGGAAGGCTGCGCCGAGACCTGGGCTTTTCTGGGGCGCCGCATCGAGGACGTCATGCGGCTCGGCAGGACGGGGTCCCGCTTGACAAGCATGGTCCCCGGCCTGGAGCGGATGGTGGCCGCCCTCTTCGCGCGCGTGCCTCGGCCGCGGTAAGGTTGCGAGCCGCCGGCTCGAAGGCGCCGGCTTACGGGGCCCGGCACCAGTCCGGGGCGCCCGACGTGGACCGAAGGCGTTCAGCCCTCGGCTTCAGGGGTCTCAATCACCTTCGCGGTCTGCTCCTCGCGCCAGTGGTCGAGAGCTGTGGCAACGGTCGGGTCGGAGAGGGCGAGCACCGCCGCCGCCAGGAGGGCGGCATTCACCGCGCCGGCCTTGCCGACGGCGAGCGTCCCGACCGGCACGCCGGCCGGCATCTGGACGGTCGAGAAGAGGCTGTCTAGCCCCTTGAGGGAGGGGCTCTCCATGGGCACGCCGAAGACGGGCAGCGGCGTGAGCGCGGCGACGACACCGGCGAGGTGCGCGGCGCCTCCGGCACCTGCGATGATGACCTTGAGGCCGCGGTCGCGGGCCGTTGTGGCGTAGTCGAAGGCCCGCCGCGGGGTGCGGTGCGCCGAGACAACCCGCGTCTCGTGCGAGACGCCGAGCGTGGTGAGGGTTTCGGCCGCGTGGCGCATGGTCCCCCAGTCCGAGGCGCTTCCCATGATGATCCCGACGAGTGGCTCGCGTGGGGACATCCCGCCTTGCGTTGATGCGGAAATCATACCAGTATGAGGCAGTTTAGGAGCGGCGCGAAGGTCGAGCAAGCGGTGCCGGGCCACATTGGTGGTCGAGTGGTTGCACCAACCTAGAGGGACAGGGGGGCAAGCAAGCCTCAACGGATGGAGCCTGAGGGTAAACCGGCTCCCAGGCGGTCCGGCCGCATGGGAGGCGTGTTATCGAGTGGGGTCCTGAGGGAGCATAGGGGAGTGGCGATCGACCGATCGAGATCCATCGGCGACGTTGGTCCCGTTGCGAGGAAGTCGACCACCGGCGAGACCGGGGCAAGCGAGAAGAACTCTCCCCGGGCCGGCTCGGACATGACCACGATCATGGGCGTCCCCGAGGCGGAGCTTACGCCCAAGGTTCGGGAGGCCACCCTCCAGCTCATGGCCGAGGTGGACAAGCTTCGCCGGGAGCTGAAGGTAAGCCGGGAGCGGATGTCGCAGCTCGAGAAGCTGGCGGACCAGGACCCCCTTGTGCCGGTCGCGAACCGGCGGGCGTTCGTCCGCGAACTGGCGCGAGTCATGTCCTACTCCCAGCGCTACGGCACGCGCAGCAGCGTCCTTTACATCGACCTCGACGGTCTCAAGGCGATCAACGACACGTACGGCCATGCGGCCGGCGATGCCGCCCTCCTCCATGTCGCCAAGCTTCTGATGGAAAATGTGCGCGGCTCTGACGTTGTGGGGCGCCTCGGTGGCGACGAGTTCGGGGTCATCCTCGCACAGGCCGACCAGCCGACGGCCAACGAGAAGGCCGCGGCGCTCGCCAGCGCGATCGAGACCCGTCCTCTCACTTGGAACGGGAAGGTCGTCGTACTTTGTATCGCCTACGGCGCTTACTCCTTCAAGCCGGACGAGGATCCTGTGACCGCCATAGGCCATGCCGACAAGGCGATGTACGCGTCAAAGCAGCGGCCGAGGTAGGCGGGCAGACCCCCTGCGAGCGTCGTCATAGCTCCTTACCGCTCTCAAGGCGGCGGTGAGGGAACCGGATCCGGGTCCAGTACGGGCGAGCCAAAATCGACAGCCGCTCAAACCTCTGACAGCTCCCGCAGGCGACCGTGCCGGAGCCAGAGCGTACGCGTGCGGCTCCGGCGTTCATCCCGCCCGTGAGCATAGGAGATGCCATGGGGAACGGTGCGCGACCGGGGCCGGCGCCGGAGGGCTTCTGGGATTTTTCGCTGGCGACCTACGGCCGCGAAGGGGTGGAACGTGTCTGCCTGGCGCTCCAGGATCGGCACGGCGCGGACGTCAATCTGCTTCTTTTCTGCTGCTGGGTGGGTGCCATGGGCCACGGCGCCTTGACTACGGCGGAACTCGCCGGCCTCGCGGAGCGCGTTCGGGCCTGGCGCGAAGGGCTCATCCTGCCGCTCAGGCGCCTGCGCCGGCGTCTCAAGGACGAACGTTGGCCAGCGCCCGGGGGCATGGTCGAAGCCCTGCGTGGGAAGGTGAAGGCCGTGGAACTCGAGGCCGAACACGTGGAGCAGGCCATGGTCGAGGCGGCGCTCGAGCGGACCCCGGACCCGACCCGACCATCGCGGGCGCGGCTTGCCGACGCGGCGGCGAGCCTCGCGGCGTATTTGCGCGTGCTCGACGTGAGCGCGGGGGCCGACGAGGAAGAATGGCTCCGGGCGCTGCTTAAGGGCGCGTTTCCGGAAATGGACGAGGTGACGGTGACCGACCGGTGCCGGGCTAGCCTTTCGGGCGCCGTTTGACGCCCTCCTTCACTGCTTGCGGCTCGGGCCTCGGTTCACCCCAGCGCTTCACGAGGCCGGTCTCGATCCCGAACAGGTCGAGGATGCGGCCAACCGTGTGGTCGATGATGTCGGCGACGGTAGCTGGCAGCGCGTACAGCGCCGGCACCGGCGGCGCGATCACGGCCCCGAGTTCGGCCAGCGTCAGAAGGTTCTTGAGGTGGCCCTCGTGAAGCGGCGTCTCGCGAACCATCAGCACGAGACGGCGCCGTTCCTTGAGCGTCACGTCCGCCGCCCGGGTGAGAAGGTTCGAGGTCACGCCCGTCGCGATTTCGGACATACTGCGGATGGAACAGGGGGCGACGGCCATGCCCATGGTCCGGAACGACCCACTCGCGAGTGCCGCCCCCATATCGTTGATCCCATAGGCCACATCGGCCAGCGCCCGCACGGCCGCCGGCTTCCGCTCGCTCTCGTAGGCCAGCGTCATCTCCGCCGTCCGACTCATGACGAGGTGGGTTTCAACCGGAAGCGACCGCAACGCCTCGAGGAGTCGCACCCCATAGATCGCCCCGGAAGCGCCGCTGATCCCAACCACGAGCCGATTCGCGGTGGTCATGGCCGGCCTGCGATGGCATACTTAACCGTCGCCGTCAGGGCGCCGGCCCGATGAGCCCCTTGAAACGGAGTGGCGTCATTCTTACGCTTCCGCTTGAGGCTAAAGCGCGCGACGCCGGTGTCGATGATTTGGTAACGAAGGAAGGGGATCAAGATGGATGCATCTGCTCGTCGTGCCGCACTTACAGCCAAGCATGCCAAACTCGAGCAGGCCATCGAAGAAGAAATGCGACGCCCTCTACCCGACACCTTGCATCTTAGCACACTCAAGCGAGAGAAGCTCCGAATCAAGGACGAGATCGCTAAGCTGAGCGACGAGTAACCGGGCGCCGTCGGCACCGGGGGTCCTTCCGCTCAGGCTGCCCCGAAGACCTCTCTTCTCACGCGGCGCGCGTGGCCGCCGCCAAGCTGTGGACGCCCGCCGCAGGGTAGGGTAGGAGGCCGTCCCTACCTACCCGCTCAACCGGGCGATGGTGGCGCTGGTACTGTGCCCGGGGCGGATTTCGGCGAGGACAACCTTTCCCCCGTAGGCCTGGACGAAGTCGGCACCCACCACCTCCTCCAGCCGGTAGTCGGCACCTTTCACGAGCACCTCGGGGCGGATCGCTTCGATTAGCTTCATCGGGGTGTCTTCGCCGAAGATCACGATGACGTCGACGGTGGCAAGCGAAGCGAGCACCTGGGCCCGGGCGATCTCCGACTGGATCGGCCGGCCGCGGCCTTTGAACCGGGCCGCGGAGGCGTCGCTGTTGAGTCCCACCACCAGCCGGTCGCAGACCGCCCGCGCCTGGGCCAGCAGCGCGACATGGCCGGGGTGGAGAAGGTCGAAGCAGCCGTTCGTAAACCCGATCTTCTCCCCGGCGCGCCGCCACTGGACGATGCGGTTGAGGGTCGCCTTAGGTGACATGATCTTGGCCTCGCCGTACATGAGTTCGGAGGCGTGCAGGGCGCGCACGAGGTCGTCCCGGTAGACGACCGCGGTCCCGACCTTGCCCACCACGATGCCAGCCGCCAGGTTGGCCAGCCGCACGGCGTCCGGCATGGGCGTCCCCTGACCCAGGGCGACGGAAAAGCTGGCGATCACCGTGTCCCCCGCGCCCGAAACGTCGAACACCTCCCGCGCCTCGGCCGCGAGGTGGTGGACCTCGTCGCCGGGGCCGACCAGAGACATGCCTTCCGCGCCGCGGGTGACGAGAATGGCGCTGACCTCGAATCGCTCACGCGCGGCACGCGCGGCCTCTGCGAGCTCCTCCTGCGAACCGGTCGGCATCATCACCGCCTCGGCGAGCTCGCGCCAGTTGGGGGTAAGCACGCTCGCCCCCTGGTAACGACCGAAATCGGTGCCCTTGGGGTCGACCACCACGGGCTTCTCCGCCGCCCGCGCGTCGGCGATGATCGCCGAGGTCACGGCCGGCGTCAGCACCCCCTTCGCGTAGTCGGAGAGGATGACCACGTTCGCCTGGCCCATGACGTCCGCCGCCACGCGGATCACATTGTCGGCCGTCTGCTGACTGATCGGTTGCGTGGTCTCGCTGTCGGCGCGAAGCAGCTGCTGGCCGCCCGCCACGTAACGGGTCTTGAGGGTGGAGCGGCGGTTCCGTTCCACGAGCAGGTAGGGCTCGATCTGCGTCTCATCGCCCACCAGGCCGATCAGCTCGTGCCCCACCGGGTCGTCGCCGACGACCGCGATGAAGCAGGCGCTGGCGCCAAGTGAGAGCACGTTGCGCACGACGTTGCCCGCCCCTCCGGGCGCCGCGGCCTGGTGCTCGACCCGGAAGACCGGGATCGGCGCTTCGGGCGAGATGCGCTGTACCTCCCCGTAAACGAAGCGGTCGAGCATCAGGTCCCCGACGCAGAGGACGCGGCTGCGGTCGAGGTCCTCGATGTGCGCGGCGAGAGTCGAGGCGTTGCTCATGGGCCGTGGCGTCATGGACGGGCGAGGGCGGCTCCTCCGCGGCCGTCGCCCCCGGGGCTATAGCGATCGGGCGCGTTCGCGCAGGACATACTTCTGGATCTTGCCGGTGGAGGTCTTGGGCAGGGGCCCGAAGACCACCGTCTTGGGCACCTTAAAGTGGGCGAGGCTCTGGCGGCAAAAGGCGATGATCTCCCCGGCGGTCGCTGATAAGCCCTCCTTGAGGGTGACGAAGGCGCAGGGCGTCTCACCCCATGTCTCGTCGGGACTGGCGACGACCGCCGCCTCCAGCACCGCCGGGTGCTTGTACAGCACCCCTTCCACCTCGATCGTGGAGATGTTCTCGCCGCCGGAGATGATGATGTCCTTCGAGCGGTCCCTGAGCTCGATGTACCCGTCGCGATGGGTGACGGCAAGGTCGCCGGTGTGGAACCAGCTTCCCTCGAACGCCTCCTCGGTCGCCTTCGGGTTCTTGAGATAGCCCTTCATCACGATGTTGCCGCGCATGAAGACCTCGCCGATCGTCTTACCGTCGGCGGGGCAGGGCTCGAGCGTCTTGGGGTCGGCGACCATGAGCCCTTCCAACACGGGGTAGGTCACGCCCTGGCGCGCCTTGAGCGCCGCCCGCTCGTCCGCGGGCAAGGCGCTCCACTCGTCGTGCCAGGCGCAGACGACCGCCGGGCCGTAGACCTCGGTGAGCCCGTAGACATGCGTAATGTGGAAGCCCATCCCTTCCGCGGCCGCGATGACCGCGGCGGGCGGGGCGGAGGCCGCGGTCATCACCGCCACCGTGTGGCCGAAGCGGCGCCGCTCCTCGTCTCGCGCGTTGATCAGCATGTTAAGCACCACCGGCGCGCCGCAGAAGTGAGTCACCCGACGCTCCACGATCGCCCGGAAGATCGCGCCCGCCTCCACCTTCCTGAGACACACATGGGTGCCGGCGACGGCACTGATGGACCAGGGGAAGCACCAGCCGTTGCAGTGGAACATGGGCAGCGTCCACAGGTAGACCGGCGCCGCCGGCATGTTCCAGACGAGGATGTTGCCCAGCGCGTTGAGGTAAGCACCCCGGTGGTGGTAGACGACCCCCTTCGGGTTCCCGGTCGTGCCGGAGGTGTAGTTCAAGGAGATCGCCTGCCACTCGTCCGCCGGCACTGCCCAAGCAAACTCGGGATCTCCCTCCGCCAGGAACGCCTCGTACTCCACCTCGCCTAACCGCTCGCCCTGTTCGGCCACAGGGTCGTCGATGTCAACCACCAGCGGCCGTCGGTTGAGCCGTTCAAGGGCCTTCTCGACCGTCTCGGCATAGGCGCGGTCGGTCAGGAGCACCTTCGCCTCGCCGTGCTCCAGGATGAAGGCGACGGTGCCGGGATCGAGGCGGATGTTGAGGGCGTTGAGGACGGCGCCTGCCATCGGAACCCCGTAATGGGCCTCGAGGAGGGCGGGCACGTTGGGGGCTATGACGGCGACCGTGTCGCCGAGCCCCACGCCCCGTTGGCCGAGGGCGGCGGCGAGGCGGCGGCAGCGAGCGTAGAACTCCTTGTAAGTGGCCTGCCGCTCGCCGTCGATCCAGGCGACCCGCTCGGGGTAGACCGCGGCGGCGCGGGCAAGAAAGCTCACCGGCGTTAGCGGCACGTAGTTGGCGCCCTCCCGGTCGAGATCCTTCTCGTATGGGCTCTCGTAGGAAGGGTGTGCGGTCATGGCTGCCTCCCTCACTGCGGCCCGACCCTCCGGCTCCCATATTTCCGCCTTAAGCGGGCAATTGCAATATGGCGCCCTCGTCTTCACTGCGCCGTAGGGTCGCCCTCCTCACGGCGCCCGCCATGTCCGCGCGCTCCTGATCGTCCCCCGTCGCCGCCCCTGGAGGATCGGTGCGGACAAGCGGCCGCTCGCTTGTCAGATCTCCCTGCCGGCTTTAGCGGTCGGGGTAGACCGCGGCGGCGCGGGTGAGAAAGCTCACTGGCGTCAGCGGCACGTAGTTGGCCGCTCCACGGTCGAGACCGGTCTCGTAAGGGTTCACGTTTAATGCGCGTGCCGTCACTCCGTAACGCTCGGCGTTGTGAGTGGCCACCCCGCGCCCATATTTCCAACTTAGGGTCGTGAATTCAACCGGCCGCGCGGCATCGCCGCGAAGAGCATCGGGAGTTCC
>JBHICW010000026.1:0-15751 GCA_046759785.1 Alphaproteobacteria bacterium | reverse complement strand
CTCCCGCGAGTCGAACGAGCTTTCGTCCTGACGGTCGACCGTTCTCCGGAAGACGTCGAAGCCGGCGGAGAGCTCCCGGTTCAGGAAGTAGGGCTCGGTGAAGCTCAAGTCGATTTCCTGACGGCGTGTCGAAACGGACAGGCCCAGCGCGAGGTCTTGGCCTCGGCCCAACAGGTTGCGTTCGCTCACCCGGATGTCAGTGAGAACGCCCTCAATGGATGACAGCCCCACCCCGAAACTCAGCGCGCCCGTCGGCTTATCCAAAACCTCCACGTCCATGATCGTCTTGTCGGGGCTCGAACCGGGCTGCTTCGTCACATCCACCGTCTTGAAGAAGTCGAGGTTGCGGATGCGCTGTTGGCTGCGACGGATCTTCGCGGTGTTGAACGCGTCGCCCTCCGCAAGCCGGAACTCGCGGCGGATCACTTCATCCCGGGTGCGCACGTTGCCCGCGATGTTGATCCGCTCCACATAGACACGCGGGCCCTCGGCGATCTCGTACGTGACAGCGATGGTTCGGCTCTCTCGGTCGCGGCTCCCCAGGGGCCGAATGTCGACGAAGGCAAAGCCCAGACTCCCGACCGCATCGGTGAGCTCCTGGATCGTCTCCTCCACCAGGTCTTCGTTGTACCACTCGCCAGAGAACGTCTTCACAGAAGCGAACAGGCTGGACTCGTCGAGGTCGCGGAGCCGGCTGTCGAGGTCGATCTTCCCGAAGCGGTAGCGCTCGCCCTCCTCGACGGTGAAGGTGATGAAGAAGTCACGGCGGTCCCGGGTAAGTTCCGCCACCACCGAGCGGACTCGGAAGTCCGCGTAGCCCCTCGAAAGGTAGAACCGCCGCAACAGGTCCTCGTCGAAGCTCAGGCGGTCCGGATCGTAGGTGTCGTCGGCTGTAATTAACTGGCGCCATGTTGACGGACGGTACCAGCGGGGAGACTCCTTGGTCGCAATGACGTCATTGAGCCTCGAATCGGAGAATCGGCGGTTGCCGATGAAGATGATCTTCCGGACCCGGGTGGGTGGCCCTTCGTCGATCTCGAAGACGAGGTCGACGCGGTTCTCCGGCTGCTGGATCACCCTGGGCTCCACGGTGGCGGCGAACCGGCCGCTGCGCCGGTAGAGCGCGAGAATGCGTGTGACGTCGTTCTTGACCTTCGTCCGCGTGTACACGACACGCGGGCGAAGCTGGACCTCCGCCTCCAGCGCTTCGTCATCGATGCGCTGGTTCCCTTCGAACGCCAACTGGTTGATGATCGGGTTTTCCACGACCCGGACGACGAGCACGTTCCCTTCGCGCCGCATGTTGACGTCTGCAAAGAGGTTGGTCGCAAACAGGCTCTTCAAGGCACGATCGATCTGTTGCGGATCAAAGAAATCGCCCTCGCGGAGCTCCCTGCGAACGTGCGACCGGACCGTCTCGGCCTCGATGCGCTGGTTCCCCTCGACGCGGATCTCCTCGATCGTGGGAAGCTGGGCCGACGCCGGCACGAGCGGGCCAGCGACTACGGCCCAGAGGGCGAGCGCGATAACGCCGACGTCCCTGGTCCAGCGTTTCCCGCCGCGTCCTGGAAGCCCTAATTTCCTCACGAAAGCAGGCGGACGAGGTCGTTCCAGGTGACGAACACGATCAGGGTGAGAACCAGCGCCAGGCCGATCCTGAGCCCGTATTCCTGGGCCCGCGCCCCCAGCGGGCGGCCGAGCACGGCCTCGACGGCATAGAACAGCAGGTGCCCCCCGTCGAGCACCGGAATGGGGAAAAGGTTGATGAGCCCCAGGGCCAGCGATAGCCACGCCATGAACTGGATAACTGGGACCAACCCCATCTGCGCCACTTGGCCCGACAGCTGGAGAATTCCGATGGGCCCACGCAAGTCGTCGGCGGAGCGCGTGCCGGCGATCATCTGTGCCAGGCCCTTCAATGTCATGCCGGCGAAATTGACTGCCGCCTCGGTCGCGTGCCAGACGGCGCTCAGAGGGTCGTGGCGCACGTAATTGACGCCACCGCTGCGGATGCCCAGCCGTCCGATTTCGTAAGTGTTGCCGAAACGGTCGGTGTGCTCGATCACTTTCGGCGTCGCGAACAGCGTGACCTCCCTCCCGTCTCGCTCGACCACTATCGTAAGGGGCTCGCCCAGGCCCACTTGCACGATGTGTTGAATGTCCTCGAACCGCTCGATCCTGTGGCCGTTAATGACAAGGACTCTGTCGCCCGGCTGGAGGCCCCCCGCCTCTGCTGCGCTCTCTTCCTCCACCACGCCAACAATTGGCGCCGTGAAAGGTTGGCCCACGAAAGTGAACAGCCCCGCAAGGAGAACAATCGCCAGAACGAAGTTCGCGAGGGGCCCGCTGACGACGATCGCCGCCCGCTGCCCGAGCGACTTCGCGGGGAAGGAGACTGCTTCCTCCTCCGGAGTCATCGGCCGGTCGCCGGCGCCGGCGCCCGAATGTTCACCGAACATCTTCACGTACCCGCCCAAGGGAAGCACGCTCACTTTCCAGCGGGTCCCGGCGCGGTCTTGCCAGCCGAAGAGTTCAGGACCGAAACCGATGGAGAAGACCTCCACACGCACGCCGTTGCGCCGCGCAATCAGATAGTGGCCCATCTCGTGGATGAAGACGACGACGGTGAGGATGAAGACGAAGGCGACGCCGTTGGTCCAGAGAAAGCTCAGCAGGTCCATGAGCCGACGTTCTCACACCGCCGAATGGATCAGCGCTCCGCGATCGCGGACGCCGCCGCCTCGCGTCCCGCGGCGTCGAGCTCGCGCACACCTTCCAAGCTCTCCACGCGCCTTTGCGGCACCCGTTCGAGAGCCTTCTCAACCACCCGCGTAATATCCAGG
Source organism: Alphaproteobacteria bacterium (assembly GCA_046759785.1). Taxonomy (GTDB): domain Bacteria; phylum Pseudomonadota; class Alphaproteobacteria; order JBHICW01; family JBHICW01; genus JBHICW01. Next base: position 12,908 of record JBHICW010000026.1, on the reverse strand, counting down.
AAGCTGATCTTCCCGGCGAGGAAACTTTGCACGGCGACCTCATTTGCCGCGCTCAGGATTGTAGGAGCGCCCCTGCCCGTTTGCAAGGCTTGGCGGGCGAGCCTCAGCGCCGGGAACCGGTCGTAATTGGGCTTCTCGAAGGTCAGGCGGCCGATTTCGGCCAGATCGAGTCGGCGGGCCGGAGTCGGAATCCGGCGTGGCCAGCCAAGCGCGTAGGCGATCGGCGTGCGCATGTCGGGCGTCGCGAGCTGAGCGAGGACCGACCCGTCCACGTAGGCGACTAGGCTGTGAATGATGGACTGAGGATGGATCAGCACCTCGATCTGGACCTCGGACACCGCGAACAAGTGATACGCCTCGATGAGCTCCAGCCCTTTGTTCATAAGGGTGGCCGAATCGACCGAAATCTTCGCGCCCATCGACCACACCGGATGCGCGACGGCCTGCGCCGGCGTCACCTTCGCCATGGCGGCGAGGTCGAACTCGCGGAACGGGCCGCCCGAGGCCGTCAGAATGATCCGCTCCACCGCCTCCGTCTGGCGGGAATCGAGAACCTGGAAGATCGCGTTGTGCTCGGAATCGACGGGCAGGAGCGTGGCGCCGCTCGATTCCACCTCGGCCATCATCACCGGCCCCGCACAGACCAGGCACTCCTTATTCGCCAGGGCCACGATGGCCCCCCGCCGGATAGCGGCGAGCGTCGGCGCGAGACCGGCGGCGCCCACGATCGCTGCCATCACCCATTCGGCCGGGCGATTTGCCGCCTCCACCAGCGCCTCCTCCCCCGCGGCCACGGCGATGCCGCTGCCGGCGAGCCCGTCCTTGAGGGCCGTATAGCGCGAAGAGTCGGTGATCACCGCGAGCCGAGGGCGCAGGCGCCGTGCTTGCGCCGCGAGAAGCTCCGCGTTGCTGTTGGCGGTGAGCGCTTCCACCCGGTAGGCCTCGGGCCGTCGCCCGATGAGGTCGACCGTGTTCGAACCGACCGACCCCGTGGACCCCAGGACCGTGACGACCCGCGGGGCCGACTGGGACTGCATCAGAGTCAGCTCCACACGAGCCCCCCTTCCGCGTCCACCAGGACCAAGCCGGCCGCCGCCGGAGTGGCGGCGAGCATTCCGTCCAGGCGGTCGAGCAACCCCCCATGGCCAGGGATCAATTGCCCGCTGTCCTTCGCGCCGAACCGGCGCTTGACCATGGATTCGACCAAGTCCCCCATCTGGGCCAGGACCGCAAGACCGGCGCTAAGCACGGCGAGCGTCCAAGGCGCGGCACGGCCGGAGACGATGGCCGCGACCGCGCCGACGGCGGCGGCACAGAAGACGCCACCGATGAAGCCCGACCAGGTCTTTGTCGGGCTGATCCGGGGGGCAAGCCTCGGCCCGCCGATGCGTCGGCCGATGAAGAACGCTCCGATGTCGGTGGCCCAGACAACGGCCAGAAGCCAAAGCATGGTGGCGAGCCCGTACATGGGGTCCGAGCGCAGCCAAACCGCGGCGACGCAAGGCACGGCAATATAGGCCACACCTGCGGCGGACCACACGGGCCGGCCTCTCCCGACCAAAGCGACCAACGCGACCACCGACATGCTTCCGAGGCCGACCGCGAGAGCATAGCTCGCGGCAACAAGGCCCGCCACGGCCAGGGTGGCCGCGACCGCAAGGACGGTGATGAGCCCGGTCACCCGCGCCTCCGGCCCGTGACAGAGGTGATGCCACTCGTAGGCCATGACCAACCCGACCACCAGCACGAAGACGTTGAAGGCGGTGCCGCCGGCGGAGACAGCCGCCAACGCGACCGCGATCAGGACGAGGGCCGAAAGGACACGCGGCCTCAGATCGGCCCGCTTCGGCTCATCCGCTGGACGCACCATAGCGACGCTCGCGGCGGTGGAACTCGCCGATCGCCTCCTCGAGGTCCCGTTTGCTGAAGTCCGGCCAGAGCGTTGGCACGAACACCAGTTCGCTGTACGCGCACTGCCAGAGGAGGAAATTACTCAACCGCTGTTCGCCGCTGGTGCGAATCAGGAGGTCCGGGTCGGGAATGTCGGCGGTATCCAAGTGGCTTGCGAAAATCTCCTCGGTGATCTCCTCGGGTCGGAGCCTGCCGGCCACGGCCTCCTCGGCCAGCCGCCGCGCCCCCCTCGCGATCTCGCGCCGGCCGCCATAGTCGAGAGCGACGATAAGCGTAAGCGCCCGATTCTGCGCTGTCCGGGCCTCGGCGTCCTCGATGAGCGCGATGATGTCCTCAGAAAGGCGGGCGTTGCGGTCACCGATGAACCGCAGGCGCACGCCTTCCCGCGCAAGCTCTACGAGCTCTTTGCGGAGATAGATGCGCAACAGCCCCATGAGGTCGTCCACCTCCGACGGCGGACGCTTCCAGTTTTCCGAGGAAAAGGCGTAGAGGGTGAGATAGCCGACACCCAACTCACGACAGCTCTTGACGATTCGGCGGACGGCTTCGGCTCCCCGCTTGTGGCCGGCGATACGCGGCAGGCCGCGATCCTTCGCCCATCGGCCGTTGCCGTCCATGATGACCGCGACGTGGACGGGAGGCGGCGGCTTGTGCTGGAAGGAGTGCGCCGGCTCCATTGTCCTAGACCTGCATGATGTCCTGCTGCTTTGCGGCCAGCAACTCGTCGATTTTGTTGACGTTCTCGTCCGTCATTTTCTGGACTTCCTCGGTCCACCTGCGGTGGTCGTCCTGCGACAGCTCGCCGTCCTTCTCCATGCGCTTCAAGGTTTCCATCCCGTCACGCCGAACGTTGCGGACCGAGATCCGCGCCTGTTCGGCGTATTTGCCGGCGATCTTGCTGAGCTCCCGCCGCCGCTCTTCGGTGAGCTCGGGGATCGGCACGCGGAGGAGCTGACCGTCGACGATCGGGTTAAGCCCCAACCCCGCGTTGCGGACAGCCGTTTCGACGGCCTTGACCAACTCCTTGTCCCAGACCTGGACCGTCAGCAGCCGCGGCTCCGGAACGCTGATGTTCGCGACTTGGTTGAGCGGCATGCTGGTGTCATAGGCCGCAATCGTGATCGGCTCGAGCAGGCTCGGCGAGGCGCGGCCCGTTCGCAGCCCGGCGAACTCGCGGCGCAGCACCTCGATCGCGCCTGCCATGCGACGAGCTAGGTCCTTAAGGTCCGGCTGAGCCAACGTTCGCCTCCTCGCAGATAATCGTGTACGGCCCGCGACCCGACAAGACCCTGGCGAAGGCCCCCGGCTTGTGGATGCAGAAGACCAGAATCGGAATGTTGTTCTCCCGCGACAGCGAGATCGCCGAGGCGTCCATGACCTTAAGGTCGCGGGACAGCACCTCCTTGAAGTCCAACCTGTCGTAGCGGACGGCGTCCCTCACCTGGCGCGGGTCGGCGGAGTAGACGCCGTCGACCTGGGTGCCCTTGAGCAAGGCCTCGCACCCCATCTCCGCCGCCCTCAGCGCGGCCGCCGTGTCGGTCGTGAAGAAGGGGTTGCCGGTGCCGGCGGCGAAGATCACCACCCGCTCCTTCTCCATGTGCCGGAGTGCGCGGCGACGGATGTAAGGCTCGCAGACGGTGGCCATAGGAATGGCCGACTGGACCCGCGTCTGGAGGCCGATGCGCTCGAGCGCGCTTTGGACCGCGAGCGCGTTGATCACGGTCGCCAGCATGCCCATGTTGTCGCCGGTGGCCCGCTCCACGCCGGGGGTCGCGCCCGTCGCCCCGCGGTAAATGTTTCCGCCTCCGAGGACCAGGCAGATCTGCACGCCCAAGGCGTGCCCCGTCTTGATCTCTTCTGCGATGCTCGTGACGGTCGCGGGGTCGAGGCCGTAACGCTGGGGCCCCATCAAGGCCTCGCCGGAGATCTTGAGGAGCACGCGCCGATATCTGGCGGCTGGGGCCATGCCTCCCCCGCGACACTCGATGGGAACCCCCCGGGATCCGCCGCACCGGCGTCGTCCCGACCCTTGGACACCGCCCCAGGAACGGCGACCGTCCCACAATACTACATCGCGCCCGGCATCGCACCCGATTTACCCGCCGGGGGACGGCCGGCCCGTCGCCTGCGCAGCCACATCGGCGGCGAAGTCGACCCTCGGCCGTTCGATCCCCTCGCCCACTGCAAACCGCATGAAGCCCCCCACCTGCACGGTCGCTCCGAGTTCCTTCGCCGCCTCCTCCAGGACCTTGGCGACCTTCCGGTCGCCATCAACTATATACAGCTGCTCCAGAAGCACAACCTGCTGGTAGTACTTCTTCAACCGCCCTTCAACCATCTTCTCGACGGCCGCCTCGGGCTTGCCGGATGCGCGCGCCTGCTCCCTCAGCACGGCCCGCTCCCGGGCCAAGGCCTGCAGGTCCAGGTCGTCGCACGAGACCGCTTCGGGCCGCGCGGCCGCCACCTGCATCGCCAGGTGGTGACCCAAGGGCTCCAGCTTGTCCGCGGGCACCGACGACTCGAGCGCGACCAGGACACCGATCCGTCCGAGGCCTGGCGCCAGCGCTCCGTGGACGTAACTGGCCACCACGCCTTCCCTGACCGTCAACACCGCGGCCCGGCGGAGGGTGATGTTCTCGCCGATCTTCGCAATCAGCCCGGCAATCCGCTCCACCAGCCGTTCCTCCCCACCGCCGCTTCGAGCGCCCTTGAGCGTCTCGACGTCGGGGCCGAGCTCGAGTGCCAGCCGGCCCACGTCCCGGACCAGCGCCTGGAACGCCTCGTCCCGGGCGACGAAGTCAGTCTCGCAGTTCACCTCGACCACCGCACCCTTCCCGGCCTCGAGCGCGATCCCGACGAGACCCTCGGCGGTGATGCGTCCCACCTTCTTCGCCGCCGCCGCCAGGCCCTTTTTCCGCAACCAGTCGATCGCGGCCTCGAGGTCGCCGTTTGTCGCGACAAGGGCGTTCTTGCAGTCCATCATGCCTGCGCCGGTCTTCTCGCGGAGGCCCTTGACGAGTGTGGCCGTGATCTCAGCCATTCATCACCTCGCGTGGTAAGACATCTTATTAGAATATTGATCTGGAACAAAAAAGGACGGAGAAAAGAGACTGCGGCCAGGGGCGTTCAGGGCTTCGAGCGGCCGCGCTCCCCTTGCGTCGTCTTGGATCCGCCCTTCTTCGCCACTCTGGCGGTCGAACCGCCGGAAGACGAGGCCGCTGCCTTTTTCCCCTTCCCCGAGTCCGCCGTCTGAGCGTCCGCCTTGGCCTCAGGTTCCCCCTGCAAAGGAGCGGCAGCGGCCGGCTCCTCCTTTGCGGCGGGCTCCGCCGTCTCAGCCGGCGCCTGAGACGTACCCTCATCGCCCTTCTCTGCGATCTCAGCGGCGTCCTCAGCCGACGGCCGCTGCTCTTCTTCAGCGCCCGCGGGCTCCTGCGAGGCTGGGGCGGCCTGCTTCTCCTCTGCGGCGGCCTCCACCGTCTCACTTGGCGCCTGGGCCGCCGCCTCGTCCACCCGTTCCGCAGCCTCGGGCTCCTGCGCGCGCGCGACAGCGGCCGGCTCTTCCTTTTCGGCAACCTCCGCCGTCTCGCCGGGCGCCTGGGCTGTCGCCTCTGTCGTCGCCACTGCGGCCTCGAACACTTCCTCCGCGACCCCTTCCTCGCCTGGGAGGGGCTCGGCCGGGGCCTCCTCCGCCTCGCCCACGTCTACGCCGGAGGCCTTGAGCTCTTCCTGAATTCCGTCGAGGACCGCCTCGACCACGAGGTCGCAGTATAGATTGATGGCGCGGAGCGCATCGTCGTTGCCGGGGATCGGATAGTCGACTCCCTCGGGCTCGGAGTTGCTGTCGATGACCGCGACAACCGGGATGCTCAGCTTCTTCGCCTCGGCGATCGCGATCGCCTCCTTGTTGGTGTCGATGACGAACAGGACGTCGGGCAGCCCTCCCATCTCCTTGATGCCCCCGAGGGCACGTTCCAGCTTCGCCCGTTCGCGGGTGAGTTTGAGGACCTCCTTCTTGGTCAGTCCGGTGAGATCCTCGGACAGCCGCTCGTCAAGTTCCTTGAGCCGGCGGATGGACTGGGAGATGGTCTTCCAGTTCGTGAGCATGCCACCGAGCCAGCGGTGATTGACATAGTGCTGACCGCACCTCTTAGCAGCGCCGGCGACGGGCTCGGCCGCCTGGCGTTTGGTGCCGACGAACAGCACGCGACCCCCGTGGGCGACGATGTCGCGCACCGCTTCAAGCGCGCGCGCCAACAGGGGTACGGTCTGTTGCAGATCGATGATGTGAACGTTGTTCCGGACGCCGAAAAGGTAGGATGCCATCTTCGGATTCCACCGGCGGGTCTGGTGTCCGAAGTGCACCCCGGCCTCAAGAAGCTGGCGCATAGTATAGGAAGGTAAAGCCATGGGTCTCATCCTTCTCCGGTTAAGCCACCGCGAACGGGAACCCGGCCAAGGCCGGACACCGGAACGGCAGGGAGCGATCGACGACACCGCCCGCGCCGCGGGTCCGCGTGAGGAATCGAAAGCCGCGCGCTTTTAGCCTTTTGACCGCGGCGCGACAAGACCCAATCGGGGGGCCCGCGGCCTCAGATGTCGTGGACCTCAGTGACGCCAGGGATGGCCCGGATCGTCGCCCTGAGTTCCGCCGAGACGGCATAACGGCTGGGCAAGGCGATTTCGACCTCACGGCCGTCGTCGATCGGTACCACCAGCGCCACCTGCCCGCGGCCGGTCTCGGCACCGGCCAGGGCCGCGCGCAGCCCCTCAAGGGGGCCGCCGTCGGCAAGGTAGACTCTGAGCCCTGCCCCGGCCTCGGCCGCCGCCTCGTCCAAGGCGCGGATGGCCCGCGCGGCGAGCTTGACCGTCTCGTCTTCGAAGCGGGCGTCGGCGGCAACGAGGAGCAGCGCGCCGGGCTCCAACAGTTCACGGTTCGCCGCCAGCAGTTCCGCGAACACGGCGACCTCGAACACCCCGGTCGCGTCCGACATCTGGACGAAGGCGAATCGCCGTCCGCCCGTGCCGGCCCGCTCCCGCTTCGCCAGCACGATCCCGGCAAGCTTGAACACCGGACCACCGCCCTCGCGGAGGAGCGCGCGGAGCGCGGCGGAGGCAACGACCCCCAGGCGCTCGAGAGTGCGCCCATAAGCCGACAACGGGTGGGCCGAAAGGTAGAAACCGATGGCTTCGAACTCGTGCTTGAGATGTTCCGTCGGCGGCCAGTCCTCCGCCTCGGACAGCGGCGTCTCCTCGTGCGCCGCGGGCAGCGCATCGCCGAACAGGGTGGCCTGTGAACTCGCGCGCGCGGTCCGCGCCGCCTGGGCGTGGCGGACGAGCCGGTCGACGGCCCCGAACACGTGGGCACGGTTCGGGTTGAGGCTGTCGAACGCGCCTGCCTTGGCCAGACTCTCGAGCTGGCGCTTGTTGATGACCCGGCTGTCCAGGCGTTCTGCGAAGTCGAACAGGTTCCCAAATGGTTCCCCGGCCTCGCGTTCGCGCACGACCGCCTCCATCGCCTGCGCGCCCACATTCTTGATGGCGGCAAGCGCGTAGCGGATCGCCCCCCGGCCCTCGCCATCGGTCTCGACCGCGAAGGCCACCTGCGAGCGGTTGATGTCGGGGAGAAGCAGCGGGATTCCCAGGCGGTCGAGCTCCTGCCGGAAGGCATTGAGCTTGTCGGTGTTCCTGAGTTCCAGGCTCATCGAAGCGGCGAAGAACTCCACCGGACGGTTGGCCTTGAGGTACGCGGTCTGATAAGCGACGAGGGCATAAGCCGCGGCGTGGCTCTTGTTGAAGCCGTAGCCCGCGAACCTCGCCACGAGTTCAAAAATGTGCACGGAGCGCTCGCGCGGCACCCCCCGGGCAACGGCCCCCTCGACGAAGCTCTCGCGCTGGGCGTCCATCTCGGCCTTGATCTTCTTGCCCATCGCGCGCCGGAGCAGGTCAGCCCTGCCCAGGCTGTAGCCGGCAAGGAGCTGGGCGATCTGCATCACCTGCTCCTGGTAGATGATGACGCCGAAGGTCTCCTCCAGCACCTCTTCCAAACCCGGATGGAGGTAATCCGGCTCCTCCTCCCCGTGCTTGCAGGCGATGTAGCGGGGGATGTTGTTCATCGGGCCCGGCCGGTAGAGGGCCACGAGGGCGATGATGTCCTCGAAGCGGTCGGGCTGGAGCTGCCGTAAGACGTCCCGCATGCCGGCGCTTTCCAGCTGGAACACGCCCACGGTCTCGCCGCGTCCCAGAAGCTCGAAGGTGGCGGGGTCGTCGAGCGGCACGGCACTCAAGTCCAGCTCGATCCCCCGGCCCGCGAGCAGACCGACCGCCTTGTCGAGGACGGTGAGGGTCTTGAGGCCGAGGAAGTCGAACTTCACGAGCCCCGCCTTCTCCACGTCCTTCATGGAGAACTGGGTCGCGGGAATGTCGGACCTGGGGTCGCGGTAGAGCGGCACCAGCTGGTCGAGCGGGCGGTCGGCGATGACGACGCCGGCGGCGTGGGTGGAGGCGTGGCGGTAGAGCCCTTCGAGCTTGAGGGCGACGTCGATGAGGCGCCGGACCGGCTCGTCCCCCGCCCGCGCCGCCTGAAGCTGGGGCTCCCCTTCGATGGCTTGCCCCAGGCTCAGCGGGTGCGCCGGGTGGTGGGGCACGAGCTTACAAAGACGGTCCACCTGCCCATACGGCATCTCTAGTACGCGCCCGACGTCCCTGAGCACCGCCCGCGCCTGGAGGGTGCCGAAGGTGATGATCTGGGCCACTTGGTCGCGGCCGTATTTCCCCTGGACGTAGCGGATGACCTCGTCACGCCGGTCCTGGCAGAAATCGATGTCGAAGTCCGGCATCGACACCCGCTCCGGGTTGAGGAACCGCTCGAACAGCAACCCGAACCGCAAGGGCTCGAGGTCGGTGATGGTAAGGGCCCAGGCGACGACGGACCCAGCTCCTGAGCCCCGGCCCGGACCCACCGGAATCCCTTCCCGCTTCGCCCACTGGATGAAGTCGGCGACGATCAGGAAGTAGCCGGCGAAGTTCATCTCGATGATGACGTCCAGCTCGTACTCCAGCCGCTCGCGGTAAGGCCTGGCGGCAGCCTTGCGGGCCGCCTCATCCATAGCCGGCGTAAAGACGTGCCGGGCCAGCCGGCGCTCTAACCCCTCCCTGGCCTGGCGGCGGAGCTCCTCCGCCTCGGATACGCCTTCTGATGTCGGGAAAGTGGGGAGGATCGGATCCCGCCGGGGGACGCGGGCGGCGCATCGCCGCGCCACGACGACCGTGTTCTCCACCGCCTCCGGCAGGTCGGCGAACAGGGCGCGCATCTCGGCCGGGGATTTGAAGCCGTGCTCGGAGGTGAGGCGCCGGCGGCCGTGCTCGTTGATGGTCACCCCCTCGGCGATGCACAAGAGGACGTCGTGGGCCTCGAACATGTCGGCCGAAGCGAAGTACACGTCGTTCGTCGCCACCAGGGGGAGGTCGTGCCGATAGGCGAGGTCCAGGAGGGCCGGTTCCAGGCGGGCCTCCGCCTCAAGCCCGTGCCGTTGGATCTCCAGGTACAGCCGGCCCGGAAAGGTTCGGGCGAGGCGCACGAGCGCCCTCTCCGCCGCGTCCGTCTGTCCCTCGACCAGCGGGCGGCCGACGGGGCCATCGAGCCATCCGGTGAAGGCGAGGACACCGTCCGAAAGCGCCTCGAGGTCGGACCAGGTGACCTGAGGCACGTCCCCCGGCTCGGTGCCAAGGAAGGCGCGGCTCACCAGCTTCGCGAGGTTGGCGTAACCGACTTCGTTCTGCGCCAGCGCCACGATGACGTCCGGCGGCGGCCGGCGCCCCGGGGCGCCAGAGGGCTCCTCCCTTTGAACGCGCAGCGCGCAGCCGATGATCGGTTGTACCCCAGCCTTAACGCAGGCCTCGGAGAACTCCATCGCCCCGAACAAATTGCCGCTGTCGGTGATGGCCACGGCCGGCATTGCGTGCTGGCGGCAGAGCTCCACGAGCTCGCCGATCTTGACCGCCCCCTCCGAAAGGGAGAAGGCCGTGTGAACGCGCAGAGCGACGAAGTCGGCGTGAGCCATGCGATCCCCGTTTCCCGACCACCCCCCGAATCGGGCAAAGCTTCCCACAGGGGGCGTGGAAAGTCACGCCCCCGGCGGGCGCTCAGCGGGGAACCAGCCGCCCGTCCTTGAGGCCGAGCACCCTGTCCATCCGGGTCGCCAGCTCGACGTTGTGGGTGGCCACGAGGGCGGCCAGACCACCCTCGCGCACGAGCCTTACGAGCTCGGCGAAGACGTCATCGGCGGTGGCGTGGTCCAGGTTGCCCGTGGGCTCGTCGGCGAGCACAACGACGGGTCGGTTAGCGAGCGCCCGAGCGACCGCGACCCGCTGTTGCTCGCCGCCTGACAAACGCGCCGGCCGATGGCTCTCGCGATCGGAAAGGCCGAGTGCGGCAAGGAGCTCGCGCGCCCGTTTGCGGGCTGTGCTGCGCTCGACGCCCGCGATCATCCGGGGAAGCATGACGTTCTCGAGGGCGGAGAACTCGGACAGGAGGTGGTGGAACTGGTAAACGAAGCCCAGCTTCTCCCGCCGAAGGCGGGTCCGTTCGAGGTCCGACATCCGCCCACAAGCCCTCCCCTCCACTCTCACTTCGCCGCCATCCGGTCGTTCCAAGAGACCGGCGACGTGCAGGAGCGTCGACTTACCGGCCCCGGAGGGCCCCACGAGCGCGACGATCTCCCCGCGCCGGAGCGCCAGGGACACACCCCGCAGCACGTCGAGCTTCAGGTTGCCTTGCAGGAACGAGCGGGCGACACCCTCGAGCTCGAGGGCGGGCTCACTCATAACGCAGCGCCTCGACGGGGTCGAGCCGCGCGGCGCGCCAGGAGGGATAGAGCGTCGCCAGGAATGAGAGCGCGAGCGCCATCACGACCACGGCCGCCACCTCGCCCCAGTCGATCTCGGCGGGAAGCTGGGACAAGAAGTAAATTTCGGCGGCGAACAGCTCCGTGTTCGTGAGCCCTTCCAGCCAACGGCGGATCGTCTCGATGTTGTCGGCAAACAGGTAGCCCAGAACGAACCCGACGAGAGTGCCCACCACCCCGATGCTGGCCCCGGTGAGGAAGAAGATCCGCATGATCATGCCGCGCGTCGCTCCCATCGTGCGGAGGATCGCGATGTCCCGCCCCTTGTCCTTGACCAGCATGATGAGGCTGGAAATGATGTTGAGCGCCGCCACCAGGACGATGAGCGTGAGGATGACGAACATCACGTTGCGCTCGACCTGGAGGGCGCCGAAGAACTGGGCGTTGCGCTGCTTCCAGTCGACGGCCCGCGCCCGTCCCGCCGCAACCTGTGCGATCGCGCGACGGGCGGCCGTGGCGCGCGCGGGGTCGGCGACCATGACCTCGAGCCCGGTGACCGCATCCTCGAGCCGGAAATAGGTCTGCGCCGCGGCGAGCGGCATGAGGACGAAGCCGTTGTCGTACTCGTACATCCCGACCTCGAATACGGCGATGACGGGATAGGCCCGCATGCGCGGCACCGTGCCGAAGGCGGTCGGCGTTCCGCGCGGCGAGGTGAGCGTGAGCCGGTCCCCGACACTCAGCCCGAGGCGCGCGGCCAGCCGACTGCCGACCATGATCCCGTCCTGGCGGCCGAACGCATCGAGCGAGCCCTGCCTGACGTTTCCGGCGATGAGCGCCCGGCGCCTCAGGTCCTCGGCCCGGATGCCGCGGACCAGAACGCCGGACGTGGCGCCCCGCGCCGACGTCGCCAGGACCTGTCCGTCGATCACCGGCGTAACCGCGACCACCTCCGCGACGCCCTGGACCTCGGTGGCCAAGGCGTCGAAGTCCTGAAGCCCGCCGCCGTGGGCGTACACTGTCACGTGACCGGTGAACCCCAGGATCCGCGTCAAGAGCTCATGGCGGAAGCCGTTCATCACCGCCATCACGATGATGAGCGCGGCGACTCCGAGGGCGATGCCGACGAGCGAAAACCCGGCGATGACGGAGACGAACCCTTCCTGGCGCCGTGCCCTGAGGTAGCGGAACGCGACCGTCCCTTCGAACGCCGAAACCATGGCCGCGCTCAGGCGGCGAGCCGCGCCAGCGCCGATTCGGCCGACAGCTCGCTACGCTCGTCGGTCGCGCGCCGTTTCAGCTCCACGACACCGCCAGCAAGCCCCCGAGGACCCACAGTGAGCTGCCAAGGAAGACCGATAAGGTCCAGTTCGGCGAACTTCACGCCTGCGCGCTCCTCCCGGTCGTCGTAAAGCACCTCCACGCCCGCCGACGTGAGCTTGCCATAGAGGTCCTCGGCGGCCGCGTCGCAGGCCTGGTCCCCCACCTTGAGGTTGATGAGCCCGACCTGGAACGGGGCGACGCTCTCGGGCCAAATGATGCCCCTGTCGTCGTGGCTCGCCTCGATGATGGCACCGGGCAGACGGGAGACGCCGATACCGTACGAGCCCATCTCCACGGCCACCGGCTCCCCGTCGGGTCCGGTGACGTGAGCCCCCATCGCCTGCGAGTACTTGGTCCCGAAATAGAAGATGTGCCCCACCTCGATGCCCCGCGTTTCGACAAGCTCGACGGGCGGTACAGGACAGGTCTCGGGGTCATGTTTCTTGTCGGTCGCGGCATAGAGGTCGGTCCAGTGCTCCACGATCGGCTCGAGGTCCTCATCGTAGTCGATGTCCGAGCCCAGCACGTCGAAGGCGAGCAAATTCCGGTGGCAATGCACCTCGGTTTCGCCGGTCGAAGCGAGAATGACGAACTCATGGCTCATTTCGCCCCCGATCGGACCCGATTCGGCCAGCATCGGGATCGCCTTGAGGCCCATCCGCGCGAAGGTCCTAAGATACGTGACGAACATCTTGTTGTAGGACTGCTTGGCGCCAGCGAAATCCAGATCGAAGGAGTAGGTATCCTTCATCAGGAACTCGCGGCCGCGCATCACGCCGAAGCGCGGCCGGACCTCGTCGCGAAACTTCCACTGAATGTGGTAAAGCAGCT
>JBHICW010000025.1:0-15800 GCA_046759785.1 Alphaproteobacteria bacterium | reverse complement strand
GAAGGACCGCTACAGGATGCAGTTTGCCGGCCATTTCGCTCATTGCTTGTGGCGCGATGTGCGAGACACCGGTCGGGGCCGAGGGTGGCGCTGCCGGACTTGACTGGCCTTGGGGGCGAGGGTAGCCGAGGCCATCATTGGGAATAAACACTGCGGCGCGAGAGCAGGGGTCATCGAACATGTTCAAATCGGTAGCGCCGATTACCGCATCTCGGCACGGCGGAAAGAAGCTTAACCCGCATTTCTCACAGCGATTGGTTTCATCGAGCGGATAAGGCCCGATTTCGGGTGTTTGATGGAGGGTGAGGGCGGGCGACTTCTCGTGCTGGCACGGCCGGCGGCTTTGCCGGGTGATGTTGCGGTTTTTCTCGGTGTGGGATGGGGTGAGGGCGGGCCTCGCCGTAACCACCGGGCGGCGGCCTGGTGGGTGGATCAGGCGCGCCGCCTTAGCCCGGGGCGGATCACAGCCGAGCGTGGGCGAGGGCGAACTCGTGGCTATAGGGATGGCCCGAGGCCATGGCGATCTTGATGCGCCGGGTGCTGACGCGGACCAGGGCGCCGATCTTGAGAAGCTTGAGGTGGATGGTGCCTGAGGTAGCGTGGGTGAACTGGGCGAAGCGACCGGCTCCAGCCGGCGGGAAATCTTCGCCAGGATTTGGAGGCTGGCCCACGAAGCATGCTTGCGGGCGGCGGATGGCTTGCCGCCTCCAGGGCGTGCGTTTGTGGAATCGCCGGTGCCGCACTTGAGCGAACCCTGGTATTGTTGCGCCGAGCCGACCGCGGACCAGGTCGCTCGGATCTAGGTTGCACTCGCGCACGAGCGGACGGGTGAGGCTCGGGCCTCAGCCGACGCCAACGTGGGTCTGGGGGTCGCCACGACCATCACGAGGGCGGCCGCCACGATAACCGCATATTCGGGTGCTGAGGACCACGCCGGACGCGTCGATCCTTCGTCGCGACGTAGCTGGCCCTTTCGGGGAAGCCGGGAGAAGAGAGCGGTGCGCCATCCGGCAAAGGCCAAGAGGGACGAGCCTGTCCCAAGGTCTTCGCCTGAGCCCGGCCTCGGCGGGTTTGGCCCATGGGACGTCTCCTGTTGCTGATTCCCACCACGTCGTACCGCGCCGCGGATTTCCTGGACGCCGCGCGCCGCCTCGACGTCGACGTGGTCGTCGGCTCCAACCACCGCCAGGTTCTGGAGGAATTCTCGCAAGGAGGAGCGCTCTCCCTCGATGTGCAGGACCCCGAGCGGGCGAGTGGACGGATCCTCGCCTACGCCCGCGAGCGCCCGCTTGACGCGATTATCTCGACCGACGATGACGCCGCCGTACTGGCCGCCAAGGCCTCGGCAGCCCTGGGACTGCCGCACAATCGGCCGGAAGCGGTCGCAGCGACACGCAACAAGCACCAGCTGAGAAGCGTCCTCTTACGGGCTGGCGTCCCTTCCCCGCCGTTCAGCCTCGTCTCTACAGGGGACAACCCGGCTCGCGCTGCCCGCAGCGCTCCTTTCCCCTGTGTTCTCAAGCCGCTCGCGATGTCGGCGAGCCGCGGCGTCATCCGGGCCGACGATCCGGCGCAGTTCACCTCCGCGTTTCATCGCATCGTCAAGATCTTGAGCGAGCCCGACGTTGCCGCTCTCGGCGAAGCCGCTCGCCAGATCCTCGTCGAAGGCTATGTCCCGGGCGTGGAGGTCGCGCTGGAAGGGCTGTTGGATCGGGGCCGCTTGCACGTCCTGGCCCTCTTCGACAAGCCCGATCCGCTCGAAGGCCCGTACTTCGAGGAAACGATTTACGTCTCTCCCTCGCGGTTGCCCGAACGGGTCCAGAAGGAAATAGCGGCCGCCTCATCGCAAGCTGTCAAAGCGATCGGGCTTGAGGACGGTCCCATCCACGCCGAGCTTCGCGTCAATGAGGACGGGGTCTGGGTGATCGACGTCGCGGCCCGATCGATCGGCGGCCTTTGCTCACGCGTTCTCCGGTTCGGGGCCGGTATCCGGCTCGAGGAGCTCATCCTCCGGCATGCAATGGGACTGCCGATCGAGGGCTTGGAGCGCGAACGCCGACCCGCCGGGGTGATGATGATCCCGATCCAGCGTGCCGGGACTCTCCGTCAGGTGCGGGGCTTGGGGGACGCGCGGAAGGTCGAGGGCATCGAGGGGGTGACCGTCTCCATCCCCATCGGTCACAGGGTGGAGCCGCTGCCGGAAGGGAGTCGGTATCTGGGGTTCATCTTCGCCCGCAACGAGACGCCCGAGGCGGTCGAGGCGGCGCTCCGCGAAGCGCATCGGCGACTTACCTTCTTGATCGAACCCACCTCCGGTGCCTGAGCCGGCCGACGCCAGGTCGGCGCCATGAACCATCGCTCATCGATCATGCTGACCCTCGCCCTGGTCCTGCTGACGGGGACAGCGCTTGAACCGGCCTGGGCTCAGTCCGCACGGCCCCTCGCCGGAAGCTGGATCAACGACGGCGGTGCGGCCTGTGGCGGGGACAACGCTTTCGAAGTCGACGTCGACGACACCTCTTTCCGGATGACCAGGGCCGGCCGCGGCCCCGGCATAGCGGAACTCCAGGGCACCGTTCGGGGCGACAGGCTCCAGGGCAAAGCAATCATCGACTGGACCCTGTTCGAGAATGGGCCGGTCGTCGAGAGCCCTTTTACCGGCCCGCTCGGCGACGGTGGACAAACCCTCACCGTGACCTTCGTGTACGTCTTTCCGATCGGAACGACCGGACTTAAGCCGACTGGCTGGGGGAGGTTAAGGGTACAGTGCACATATGCGTGGGCCGAGTGAGACCGTCGCGCGCCGACGGCGCCATAGGCTCCCGCCCGGCTCACAGTTGGCGAAGCGCGTCCTTTCCTGTTAGAAAGCCTAAGTCGAGGAGCGATGGCCAAGGTTGAGCCCCTGTCCGCGAAGGCACTTTGCTGGCGCTGCGACGCCAGCGACTTCGCGTTCGCGACGACGGACGAACTCGAGGACCTCAGTGAGGTCATCGGGCAGGAGCGCGCGGTCGAAGCCATCCGCTTCGGCATCGGCATCCGGCGCCAGGGATACAACCTCTTCGCCCTCGGTCCGCCGGGGATCGGCAAGCATGCGCTGGTCCGCCGCTTCCTGGAGGAGAAGGCGACGTCCGAGCCGGCGCCGTCCGACTGGTGCTACGTCAACAACTTCAAGGAGCCCGACAAGCCCCGGGCGCTCAAGCTGCCCGCCGGCCGCGGCGCGGCCCTCAAGAGCGACATGGAGCGCCTGGTGGACGACCTCAGGGGCGCCATCCCCACCGCCTTCGAGAGCGAGGAGTACCGGACTCGCCGGCAGGTCATCGAGGAGGAGTTAAAGGAGCGCCAGGAGCACGCCTTGGCCGAGGTCGAGCGCGAGGCCAAGCAACGGGGGATCGCGCTCATCCACACGCCCATGGGGTTCGCCTTCGCGCCGGTTCGCGAAGACAAGGTGGTGAGCCCGGAGGTCTTCAAGCGCTTCCCTAAGCCGGAGCAGGAGCAGGTGGAGGCCGACATCCAGGCGCTGCAGAAGCGGTTGCAGGCCGCGATGCAGGAGGCCCCCGTCTGGCTCAAAACGAGCCGCGAGAAGCTACGGGAGCTCAACCGCGAGGCGGCGATGTCCGCCGTCGGGCACTTGATCGAGTCCTTGCGCGAGGCGCACGAGGACTTACCCGAGGTCGTGGCCTATCTAGAGGCGGTCCAGCAGGACGTGATCGACAACGTGGACGCCTTCCTCAAGCCGCCAGCCGGCCCCTCCGCGGACGGCCCGACGACGGGGCGCCAAGACGGGCCCGCTCCCGCTCGCCGGTACCGGGTGAACGTTCTCGTAGACCAGGGCGACTCGCACCAGGCCCCGATCGTCTATGAGGACAACCCCGCGTACGACAGGCTCGTCGGCCGGATCGAGCATCGGGCGGAGATGGGCGCCCTCATCACCGACTTCAACCTCATCAAGCCGGGCGCGCTGCATCGAGCGAACGGCGGCTACCTCATCCTCGACGCGCGCAAGCTGCTCCTGCAGCCGCTGGCGTGGCAGGAGCTCAAGCGAGCGCTGGTGGCCAGGGAAATCCGCATCGAACCCTTGGGCCGGGCCCTGGGGCTCTTGAGCACCGTCTCCCTCGAGCCGGAGCCCATTCCACTCGAGCTTAAGGTCGTGCTGGTGGGCGAGCGCTTGCTCTACTACCTGCTGTCCGGACTCGACCCGGAGTTCACCGACCTGTTCAAGGTGGCGGCGGACTTCGACGAACGGATCGAGCGCACGGCGGAGAACAGCCAGCTCTACGCGGGCCTGCTGGCGACGCTCGCGCGCAGGGAGGGGCTCAGACCCTTCGACCGGGAGGCGGTGGCGCGGGTGGCCGAGCGCGGCGCTCGGCTCGCCGGCGATGCGGAGAGGCTCTCCACCCACACCGACAGCCTGAGGGACCTCCTCCGGGAAGCCGACTACTGGGCGCGCGAGGCCGGCCGCAAGGTCGTGGGCGCCGCCGACGTGGAACGGGCGATCGACGCCCAGATCCACCGCCTCGACCGGGTGCGGGAGCGGACCCAGGAGGAGATCCAGCGCGGCACCATCCTGGTCGACACCGACGGCGCCAAGGCGGGCCAGGTCAACGGCCTTTCCGTAATGTCTCTCGGGGGCCTTTCCTTCGGCCGCCCCAGCCGCATCACCGCCCGCGTGCGGATGGGCCGCGGCGAGGTGGCGGACATCGAGCGCGAGGTGGCCCTCGGCGGGCCGATCCATTCCAAGGGCGTCCTCATCCTCTCCGGATACCTCGGCGCCCGCTACGCCGGGGACCAGCCTCTCTCGCTCTCCGCCAGCCTCGTCTTCGAGCAGTCGTACAGCGGGGTGGAGGGCGACAGCGCCTCCTCGGCCGAGCTCTATGCCCTGCTGTCGGCGCTGGCCGAGGTTCCGCTCAAGCAGTCCCTCGCCGTCACCGGCTCGGTCAACCAGCACGGTGAGGTCCAGGCGATCGGCGGGGTCAACGAGAAGATCGAAGGGTTCTTCGACCTGTGCGCCGCCCGCGGGCTCAACGGCGAGCAGGGGGTGCTGATCCCGGCGTCGAACGTGAAGCACCTCATGCTGCGCCGGACGGTTGTGGAGGCGGTGGAAGCCGGCAAGTTCCACATCTATCCCGTGGAGACGATCGACCAGGGAATCGAGATCCTTACGGGCATGGCGGCCGGCGAGCGCGGCCGCGGCGGTCGGTTCCCGGAAGGCACGGTGAACCATCGGGTGGAGGCGCGGCTCATCGAGCTGGCCGAGAAGCGGCGAGCGTTCGGCGTCCCGGTGAAGGCGGAAGGCGAGCCATGATCAAGGCGGACGAGGCGCTGGAACTGCGACGCATCCTGGTGGCGCTCGACGCCTCCACGCACAGCCTGGCGGCGCTCGAGGCCGCCTCGCGCTTGGCGGCGGAGCTCAGGGCAGAGCTCCTGGGGCTGTTCGTCGAGGACGTCGACCTGCTTCAGGTTGCGGCCCTGCCCTTCACGCGGACGATGAGCGCGCAGACTCGCGGCGAACAGCCCCTGGACCCCGCCACCATGGAGCGCGCGCTCAGGGTGCGCGCCGCCCAGGCCCGCGCCGCCCTGGCAGCCACGGCCGAACGGCGGCAGGTGCGGTGGTCGTTCCGCATCGCCCGCGGGGAGATCATCGACGAGGTGCTGTCCGCAGCCGGCCGCTGCGACCTCGTCACCCTCGGCAAGACCAGCAAGGCGTCGGTGCGCCGCGCACGCTTGGGAGGAACCGCCCGCAACGCCGCGGCGCGTGCTTCCTGCTCCGTGCTCCTTTACCAGGAGGGAACCCGGCTCGATTGGCCAATAGTCGCGCTCTTCGATGGCTCCACGCGGGCGCTTGCGGTGGCGAGCGAGTTCGCCCGCATTTACGGCACCGAGCTTACAGTGCTGGTCGTGGCTAGCGACACCCAGACGCTCGCCCGTCTGCGACGCGAGGCAGCGGCCTGGCTGAAACGTCGCGGGCGCGCGGCCCACATCCGCCCGGTCGACCGTGCCGCTGCTGCCGAGATCTGTCACGCCGTGCGGACCGAAGGCGGTGGGCTCTTAGTCCTCGACCGCGAAGGTCCTTTGGCGCGCAGGGAGGACCTTGGGGCCATGCTCGACGAGCTCGAGTGCCCCGTCCTCCTCCTCAGATGAAGGCCCGAGCGGGTTCGGCGTCTCCACCAGTTTTTCCGTAAGGCGTCGCCATGGCCCCAGCGGCGCCGGGTCGCCGCCGCGGCCCGGCGTGAGCTCTCCCTATCGCTCTGGCCGACGCTGCGCTCGCTTCACCGGGACGTGACCCGGCCAGCCCTTCGCCCTGCCGGCACGGCGCGCCCTTGCTCGCCCTGGGCCCTGCCGGGGCCGCGGGAGCAGCCGCTATTTACCCGTGATCCGCCGCGCCCGGCGGCGGGCGATGAAATAGGTCGCGGACAGGAGCGTGAGCGAGACGCCCAGCATGCTCGTGGCGACGGCGTTGATCTCCGGGGTGATTCCGCGCCGGATCGAGGCAAAGACGTAAATCGGCAGCGTCGTCTTCGCGCCGGCGACGAAGAAGGCGATGATGAAGTCGTCGAAGCTGAACGTGAAACTCAACAGGAAGCCCGCCACCACCGCCGGGAAGATCAGCGGCAGGGTAACCTGCCGGAACGTGCCCCAGGGCGTGGCGTAAAGGTCGGCCGAGGCCTCGATCAGCGCCCGGTCCATGCCCTGGATGCGGGCGCGGACGATGACGATGACCAGCGCCATGGTGAACATCGTGTGGGCCGCGATCACCGACCCGTACCCCAGGCTCAGGCTGGGCGGGCGGGCGAGGGTCGCGGGCCACAGCGCCGCGATGATCGGATTGACGAAGCCGAACACGGTGACGAGCGCGATCAACGTGGTGATGCCGATAACGACGCCGGGGATCATGATGGCGATGTAAGTGAGCGCGTCGAACAGCATGCGCGGCGTCCCGCGGACCCGCTGGAGCGCAAGCGCCGCCATGGTTCCCATGACCGTCGCCAGCACCGCCGTCGTCCCGGCGATGGTCAGGCTGGTTGTGAGGGCATCCATAACGAGGGGGTTGGAGGCCGCCTTGCCGTACCACTGGACGGAAAAGCCCCGGAGCTCGCTCGCGTGCCGGCCGGCGCTGAAGCTGAACAGCACGATGATGCCGATGGGGACGTACAGGAAGAGATAGACCGCGAGGGCGTAGAACCGCATGGCGTCGGACTAGAGAAGCGAGACCTCGCGCGTGGTCATACGGCGCCAGGTGAAGCGCATATACAGCGTGACCGTGACCAACATGATCACCACCAGCGTCACCGCGACGGCCGAGCCGAAGGCCCAGTTTCGGGACTGCAGGAACAGATCGACCAGCGCGTTGCCGACGAAGAACACCATGCCGCCGCCGAGCAGCGCGGGGTTCAGGAACTCACCCATGAGCAGGATGAACACCAGCATGCCACCGGTGATCACCCCGGGTGCCGAAAGCGGCAGGGTCACCTGGAGGAACGTCCTGAGCGGGTTGGCCCCGAGGTCGCTGGACGCTTCGAGCAAGCCCTTGTCCAGCCTTTCGAGGCTGACGAAGATGGGAAAGACCATCAGCGGCAGATAACCGTAGACGATCCCGAGAAGCACTGCCCCCGGCGTGTAGATGAGGCGCACGCCCTCGATGCCGATGGACTCGAGAAGGGCGGGCAGGCCACGCCCGCCGAGGATGGTGAACCAAGCGTACGTGCGGATCAGCAGGCTGGTCCAGAAGGGCACGATCACCAGCGTCAAAAGGAGCAGCTTGGCGCGCGGGCTGGCCTTCAACGCCAGATAGTAGGCGAGCGGGTAGGCGACGATGAGGCACAGGATCATGCCCGCCGGCGCCAGCGTCAGGGTGTTCTTGAAGGCGGTGAAGCGTGCCGGCAGGTTGGCGTACTGCGCCAGGGTGAACGCCGGTGCGTAGCCGCCCGCCGCGGCCCGCTCGCCGAAGCTGAAGACGACGACGACGACGAGCGGCATGACGAGGAGAAACAGGAACCACAACGTCGTGGGCAGGAGCAAGACGCCCGTGATCACGCCGCGCGGCTTCCCAGCTTCCCTCATCGCCGGCCCGTCGTCGTCGTTTCAGACCACCCCTAGGCCGCCTTGAACCGGGCCAGGATCTCGGCACGCAACGGATCGGTAAGCGTCACCGCCGCGCCGAACTCGAGCGCGTTCATCAGCTCGGCCGCCGGGTACAGGATCGGGTTGTTGAGGATGCTGTCGGGCAACAGCGCGTTCGCCCGGCTGTCGGTCGGGGGATAGCCGTGGACGAACGCCTCGCGCGCGTTGATGTAAGGATCCTGCAGGAAGTTGATGAAGGCGTACGCCGCCTCGCGGTGCGGCGCCTTCTTCGGGATCGCGTAGAAGTCGGTCCACAGCTCGCCGCCTTCCTCGCCGACCACGTAAATGATCTCGGGGATGTCGCGGTTGAGCTGGACGCCGTCGCCGGTCCAGCACACGGCGAGCCACGCGTCGTCGCTGCGCATCGGCGGCTGATAGTCGCTGGTGATCGCGAAAAGATGCGGCTTCGACTTCAACAGCAATTCCTCGGCGTCGGCCAGCTCATCCGGATCGACCGAGTTGAACGAGTAGCCGAAGTACTTGAGCGCGTTGCCGATCGTGGTGAGCTGATAGTCGTGCACAATCGTCCGGCCCGAGTAGTCGCTCATGGTGAGGTCCCAGAACTGCTTCCACGTCGTCATGTCGTGCGTGACGCGGGCGGTGTTCACGGCATACCCGGTGGTGCCCCAGTTCTTCGGCATCGCGTAGATTTTGCCGCCGACCGTTCCCTCACCGGTGAAGCGCGCGTCATTTGTAGCCGGATCGAAGTTGGCGATCTTCGACAAATCCAAGGGCTCGATGAGGTCGAGCTCGACGTAGGTCGAGATGGTATAGTTGGTGGGCACGAACACGTCCCATCCGGTGCCGCCCGCCTGCAGCTTGGCGAGCATCTCCTCGTTCGAGCCGAACACGTTGACCTGGACGAGAACCCCGGTGAGCTCTTTGAACCTCTCGAGGTTCTTCGGGTTGTGGTAGTTCGGCCAGGTCGAGAACACCAGCCGGTCGCCGAGGCCGCCCAAGGCATATGCCTTGCGGGGCTTCAGCCACGGCATGGCGGCGGCGAGCACCGCCGTCGCCAGGCCGAGCCCAGTCACGCCCATGAACTGTCGGCGGGAAATCGAGCCCTTCTGATAGCGGCGAAGCTGCTTCATGAACTCTTGTTTCGTGATCGGTTCCATCTTTGTCCTCCCTTGTGTTGACGTAACCCATTCCGTTATGGGTCATAGCGACCGTCCCGTATGGGAAAGAGCGGGACGGTCCAGACGGGCGGGACTCCCTCAGTCGTCCCGCAAGGCAAGGCCGGCGGCGCGTTGCCAGCTGATCACAACCTCATCATCTACCTCGAAGCCGCCCGTTGCGGTCTCGATGGTTTTCGCGGTGCGGACCAGGACCTTTCCCAAAGCACCGGTCTGGACGCTGTATTCCGTCTGCTCGCCGAGATAGATCCGGTTCTGGACCGTGCCCGGCAAAGCGTAGTCGAGGTCCGAGTCGTCGCCCTCCGAGGCGGGCCGGATGCGGATCAGCTCGGGTCGGAGCGCCACCACGCCCCGGCTCTCGCCTTGGAGGCTCGTGCCGGTCTTGGAATAGGGTGCCCAGATCGCCAGGCCAGAGTCGGTGCGGATCTGCGCTCCTTCCTTGTCGGCCTCGACCACCGCGCCGGCGAGAAAGTTCGACTCGCCGACGAAGTCCGCCACGTAGCGGTTGACCGGCGCATCATAGAGCTGCGCCGGCGTGCCCATCTGCACGACCCGGCCCTCGCGCATGACGGCGATGGTGTCGCTCATCGACAGCGCCTCCTCCTGGTCGTGGGTGACGAAAACAAACGTGATGCCGACTTCCCGCTGCAAGCTCTGCAGTTCCATCCGCATCTCGCGCCGCAACTTGCGGTCGAGTGCCGCCAAAGGCTCATCCAGCAGAAGGACCGTCGGCCGATTGATCAACGCCCGCGCGAGGGCGACACGCTGCTGCTGGCCGCCTGAAAGCTCCCAGACCCGCCGCGATTCGAAACCGGGAAGCCGCACCAGCTCCAGAGTTCCGGTCACCTTTTCCCCGACCTCTGCCTTGCTCGGGCGCGGTGAACGCTGGCGCAGCCCGTAGCCGATGTTCTCGCCGACCGTGAGGTGGGGAAACAGGGCATAGTGCTGGAAGACCATGTTGACGGGGCGCTTGAAGGGCGGAATCCCATTCACCACTGTCCCGCCGATCAACACCTCGCCCCGGGTCGGGTGCTCGAACCCGGCCATCAGTCGCAGCGAGGTGGTCTTGCCACAGCCCGATGGCCCCAGGAAGGTGTGGAACGACCCGTGGGAAATCGAAAAGCTGGCGTCGTCGACCGCGATCACGTCGCCGAAATGCTTGCTCACGCCCCTGAACTCAATATCAAAGGGAAATGGGGTCGTGCGCCCCGTCACCCGTTCAAACCTCCGCGGCCGGTCGTCCCACGTGAGGCGGGGCCCCCGGGTCGTGCGCTCCCACTAAATCGACAAACGCACGCTCTCTGCTCGCCGGACCGGGCTGTACGTGCTAAACTTACGAGAAATGATCGCATTGACGCACCGGGTTGTATATACCCCTTGAGGTATATGCAGGCAACGTACAACGCCGTGGCGTGAGAGGCGCTGTGGCTCGAGCTCGTTGCTACGGCAAGGGAGGCCCACGATGCCCGAGCTGAGGCTCGAAACGCGTAAATGGCACGGCGAAATCGGCCGCGTCATCGACCGCCTGGGGAGCCCAAGCTGGCCCTCCGTCTTCCTGGAGGCGGTGCGCCGGATCGTCGACGTGGACTACTCGGTGGTGTTCGCGTACCGCGATCGCGAGAGGCCCGTTTGCTTGTTCGACACCTTCGAGCGGGATCGCCGCGACATCTTCGTGGACAGCTACCAGGCCGGGCCGTACCTGCTGGACCCCTTCTTCCAGGCCTGTCACGAAAAGACCGCTCCGGGTGTCTACCGACTGCTTGACCTAGCGCCGGAGCACTTCTACCAAAGCGAGTACTTCCGTTCCTACTATCACCAGACGCGGCTCAAGGAGGAGATTGGATTCGTCCTCGCCTTCGACAAGGAGACGACGGCGGTGATCTCGCTGATGCGCGGCAGCGACAGCATGCGGTTCAGCCGTGCCGAGATGAAGCGCCTTCACACGATCGAACCCATGGTCCGGGCGGCCGCCAAGCAACACTGGCGGCTTCACGGGCTGGAGGAGGACGGAGCGGGCTGGGAAGCAACGGCCGCACCTGCGGCGGCGCGGCTGGACGCCGCGTTCCAGAATTTTGGGGCCTCCGTCCTGACGCCGCGCGAGTGCGAGGTGGCCCGGCTCGTGCTTCTCGGCCACTCCTCCGAGGCCATCGCCCAGCGGCTCAACATCAGCGCCGGGACGGTCAAAATCCACCGCAAGAACATCTACGCCAAACTCGGCATTTCCTCGCAGTTGGAACTCTTCTCCCTCTTCCTCGCCTCGCTGGCGGGCCCGGCCCGGGCACCGCTACAGGCCTTCGGCGTCGGTGTAGACTGGCCTTTCACACCACCCGTCAAGGCAGCCGGGACTGCCGCGAAAGGGCAAGATCGCCCGGGCGGGAAAGGGGCCAGGCCAGGCCGTGCGCCCGCCGCCAAGGCCACCTCCGGGCGGAAGGCCGATCCGGTCGGCACGCCGGCCCAAGCGTCGGGCCGGGTCGAAAAGTTTCCTGAGGCGGGCCGTCAGTACGGTCGCGCCTCCTCGCGCGAGCCGGCGATGTCCGCCCCCCGCTGGTCCCGTTAGGAGCCTGGTTCCCAGGATTTTCGCACCGGCGCCAGAGGAGGCACGTGACGGCGGAGCGGCCCCCGCCAAGCCCCAACCGAATGCCCGCGTCCTCTGCTGCTGGCAGCCGTCCGGGGCACCGGCCGGTCCGCAAGGGACTGGCGCAACGCTGACGCCCATCTGCCTCCGCCGGCGACGCCGGGCCTGAGCTCAATCGAACTCGCCGGCCTGCCAGCGCGCGAGCTTGCGCCGCATCCGGCGGACGTGGCCGCCTTCCCAGTAGAGCTTATCGCAGGGCACGCACTGGAAGACGGTCTCAAGCGCCGCGCGTGAGCTCTCCGGCACCCGCGCCGCGAGTTCAAGCGATGCCTCGACGAGCGGCATGTTGCACACGAGGCAGCGCGTGAACGGCCGGTGAAGCCAGTCGATGCCGAGCCGGGCCGTGAGCTCCTCCGCACATGCGGCCATGCTGTTGGCGCGAAGGACGATCACGGTCGCCCGAGCTTGGCGGAACTCCAGGAGCCTGCGGTCGCGACTGACCAAGAGCCGCCCCTCGCCGACGGCGCGCGCAATCAGCTGACGGTCGCTCACGCCGGCTTCTGCGATCGCCGTGTCGTGCCCGGCCGCCCTGAGCCAGCGCCCCAGCCGGATCAACATGTGGTCGCAGAAAAACGCCGAGCGGCTGGTCGCAGCGAGACGCCTCTGGTCGGACGTGAGTGCCATGCCTGTCGAGCCTACTCCGCCCCGAAGGCAAAGCGCCAGCCCCCGCGGCCCCGCCGCCTCGCTCGAGCCCGGCCCGCGCTGAAGCGCTGAGGTGGGCGGAGCGCTCCCTCGGCCGCAACTAGGTCACTCCGCGGGCGCACGCGAGCGGGCGCGTGATGGACCGCAGCCTCAGGCCGACTTGTCCAGCTTCAGGGCGACGGAGTTGATGCAGTACCGCCGATGCGTCGGCGGCGGACCATCGTCGAACACGTGGCCCAAATGGGCGTCGCACCCGGCGCACAACACTTCGGTCCGCCGCCTTGACAAGCTGTCGTCGGGCTCGGTGCTGACGGCGTCCGCTCGGATTGGCGCCCAGAAGCTCGGCCAACCGGTGCCGGAATCGAACTTGACGTCGGACCTGAACAGCTCGCTGCCGCAGCATATACACCGGTAGACACCCTCGTCTTTGCAGTCGTTATACTCGCCCGAGAACGGAGGCTCCGTCCCCTTTTCGCGGCAGACTTTGTACTGTTCGGGCGTCAATTCCGCCTTCCATTCCGCGTCGGTCTTGACGATCTTGTCCGACATACGATTGGACTCCAATTCTTGATACCCCGCCGCCGCGCTGACTTCCGTCTGCGGCAGCGGGGTTGGTCATCATAGCTGGCATAGGGACGCGTGACAAAGCTCGCGGGCGGCAACGGCGCTGGCGTGCCACCGTGCATTGAGTTACGCTCGACACCGCAAGGGGGAACCGACCATGAAACGCCTTGCAGTCGGCGCAGCACTTATCGCCGGGTTGGCGGCTTGTACGGCCGAGCGGGCGGCGGCACCGTCGAGTAGGACCCCATCGACAGGGCACAGCTCACCGGCACCGCCACGGTAATCGAGTTGTCGAACGACGGCGCTCCCCTGCTGATGTAGCTAGCGTACCGCCGAGCCCTTGGCGGGATGCGATCGTGATCAGGGTGCGTATGCAAGCAAGAAGGGAGGTGCGTATGCAAGCAAGAACGAACGCCATGACAGCCGCGACCGTCGACCGGCAGGACCTGGAAACCCAGGTCAAGGACATGTACCGCCGCGTGGCGCAAGACCCGCACGGAGATTTCCATTTCGAAATGGGACGGCCGCTTGCGGAACGCCTTGGCTATCCCAGGGACGACCTCGATCGCATTCCCGCCGAGGCGATCGAATCCTTCGCCGGCGTCGGCTACTACTTTCACCTCGCGAAGCTGAAGGAGGGCGAAAGCGTGCTCGACCTCGGTAGCGGATCCGGGACCGACTCGTTTTTCGCCGCACTTCAGGTGCGGCCGAGCGGCCGGGTGGTCGGCGTCGACATGACCGACGAGCAGCGTATCAAGGCCGTGCGCCTTTGCGAGCGCGCGGGCCTCTCCAACATCACCTACCTCAAGGGTTACATCGAAGACGTACCGGTCGATGGCGAAAGCTTCGATGCGGTGATCAGCAACGGGGTGATCAACCTGTCCGTGGACAAGACCCGGGTGTTTCGCGAAGTCGCCCGGGTGCTCAAGCCCGGCGGGCGCCTCGCCGTCTCGGACATCGTGAGCGAGACGCAGCTTCCCGACGGCATCGTCTGCAACGCCACGCTTTGGGCGGCTTGCATCGGCGGCGCCGTGAAGCAGGACGACTACTGTGCGACGATCGAGGCGGCGGGCTTGAAGATGGTCACCCGGGAGGACAATCCACAGTACCGGTTCATTTCCGATCGTGCCATCGGGGCAAGCAAACGATACGGGGTGAAGAGCATCTCGCTCCTCGCCGTCAAACCACAGACCGGGGCCTGATCGGCCAAGACCCCAGGAGGGCCCGACACGTGGAAACCGGAGAGCTGCGCCGGCCAGGACGGTGGCACCCGACTGTGCGCGCCGCACGACGCGAGCGCCCGATTAGCGGCTCGACACAAAGAGCTTGCCGAACGACGGCCGGAAGCCGCCGGCTCGGATCCGGGATAAGCCGCCGCACTTAACCCGTTGATGGAACCGAAACGGCTCGCGGCCGCATCAAGCCCCGCGGCCCCGCCTCGCGCGGGGCGTTTCTCGCCGGTCATGGATGCAATGATGCACACTATGGCATTCCGTCTTGGTACCATCGCGCCGCTTCTGGCCCTCGGGTTCGTCATTGGCCCGGTCGCGGCCACCGCACCGGCGGAGATCACGGGCCCGGCGCACGTGATCGACGGCGACACCCTCGAAATTCACGGCGAGCGCGTCTGGCTTTACGGGATCGACGCCCCCGAGCGGAAACAACCGTGCTGGCTCGGACGGCTGGCCTACCCTTGCGGTATGGTCGCCAAGGGACACCTGATGGGGCTTATCGGGCGGCAGGAAGTCCGCTGCCAGAAGCGCGACCGTGATAGCTCCGGAAGGCTCGCCGCCGTCTGCTTCGTCGGCGATCGGGACGTCGGTGAAACCCTGGTCCGTGACGGCTGGGCGCTCGCCTACCCGCGCCACAGCCTGGACTATGTGCACGAAGAGGCCGAGGCACGGCGAGAGGGGCGCGGCATATGGGCCGGCACCTTTACCCCGCCCTGGGAGTGGCGGCGAGGGAATCGGACAAGCCCCGAGTGAGCGGAGCGTCAGATGCCGGCAGCTAAGGCTGCGCCGTGGTTTTGCAATGAGGAGAAGGCTCTGGCGGCGAGGCGGCGAAGGGCAATGCGGTGGCGGTTTCAGACCGCGACGTTGACACCTCGGCGAACATCCTCATCGAGCGGTACGGCTGCTAAGCCCGGGGCCACGCCAAGGGGAAGCAGGCGAACATGTCCGAGGTACCCAAGTGCCGCGATGTTGGCAAATGGGCCTGCGACTTTGCCGTCCCGAGGTGAGACAGAGGACGAATTCCTCAAGCAGGCGGTGGAGCATGCACAATCCGCTCGCGGGGTGACGGAATTTCCGCCGGTGGTGGTCGCAAATACTCGCCCCGCTCGTCGCAACGCGTAACGGGCCGCCCGGCGGGGGTGCGGAATCGCCCCGCCGTAGGCAGCCCGCTCAACGCCACGCGCGCTGTGTGCAGCGCGCGTGGCGTGGATTTAAGACGCGATCAGCCTTAGGCGCCGGCCGGGGGCTTGCGCCGCTCGAGGACAAAGCCGAGGATGGCGGCGACGAGCCCGACGACCACGAGAATCCAGTAAAGGACCACCGGGGCCGCGATCTCAGTGGGCGGGGCACCTGCCTCGGGTGTCGGTGCCGTTGCCCGAACGATGATCAGCGCGGCGACAAAAAAGACGAATAAGCAGATTCCGCCCCATTTTAGGAGAGGGGTAAGCCACTTCGGCATGACAGCCTCCAGTC
>JBHICW010000024.1:0-16029 GCA_046759785.1 Alphaproteobacteria bacterium | reverse complement strand
AGAGGAGCTCACCCGGCACCTGACGTTCATGGAGGAGAGAGGGATGGCGCGCCTCAGCGAGGGCCCGTACTGGCTGGGCGACGAGGTCACCCTGGTCGATCTCGGCTACTACCCGTGGTTCGAGCGTTTCCCCGTCCTCACGCACTACCGCGGGGTGAAGATCCCTGGCGAGTGCCGGCGCCTCAAGGCCTGGGTGGAGCTCATGGCGGAGCGGCCGAGCGCGCGGGCGACGGCACATGACGAGGGGTACTTCATGCAGGCCTACCGGAAGTACGCGGACGACACGGCCGAAGGGGTGACCGCGCGCGAGATGCGGCGCGCGTGACATGCTCGGCCCACGTTCCTAAAGGATCCACGTTCGTTTGGTCATCGCGTCTGCTAGCGGAAGGGCGCCCACATCCGCGTCGACATCGTCATCAACGGATTGGTGGACGTGGGCAAGATTCGGCCGCTCGCGCAGCTCGGCTTCATGGACTTCACGACCGTCGACACGGTCTTCACCATGGTGTTTTCCGACTGAGGAGCGGAGATGGGAGCGGGGTACCGGGCCATGGAGACGTTACCGGCGCTCTTCCTTTCCCACGGCTCGCCGATGCTGGCGATCGAGCCTATCGGGGTGAACGCGTTCGCCTCCAACCTGGCCCAAGAGCTGCCACGGCCACGCGCGGTGCTGTGCGTCTCGGCTCACTGGGAGACCCTGGCGCCGCGGGTGAGCGCCGCAGCGAGCCCGGCCACGATCCACGACTTCTACGGTTTTCCGGCCGAGCTTTACCATCTGCGTTACCCGGCGCCGGGCTCGCCGGACCTCGCGGAGCGGGTCGCGGAGCTCCTGGGTAAAGGAGACATCCCTTGCGATATCGATCCGGAGCGGGGACTCGACCACGGCGCCTGGGTGCCGCTCATGATCATGTACCCGCGGGCGGACATTCCCATCGTCCAGCTCTCCATCCAGACCGGCCGCGACGGGGCCCATCACCTCGCCGTGGGAAGGGCGCTGGCGCCCCTCAGGCAGGAAGGGATCCTGGTCGTGGGGAGCGGCAACGCGACGCACAACCTAGCCGAGCGGGGACCGCTCGAGGCGGCGCCGGTCCGCTGGGCGCAGGCCTTTGACGACTGGCTTCTGGAGGCGGTGAGCGAGGCACGCACGGACGAGCTCGTCGACTTCCTCCAGGCGGCGCCGGACGCGATCCGCAACCACCCCACACCCGACCATTACTGGCCCCTCATCGTGGCCCTCGGCGCCGGGGGCGAGGGCGCCCGTGGGCGCCGGATCTACGCCGGGTTTACGTACGGCACCCTGAGCATGGCGGCGTTCGCCTTCGCGTGAGGCTCTCGCGCGACCCCTGGCTCAGGGCCCGTCGCGTGATCCGGATTGACCGGCGCGGACGCCTGCCGCATTGTGGCCTTGGCCAGTTGAGCGCACGTGTTGCGAGGTGCCGTTCCTTTGTCACACGGGGCGCTCGGCTCGGGTGAAGCATGCTCGTCGGCGTCCCCAAAGAGATCAAGGTCCACGAGTATCGGGTAGGCCTCACGCCCACCAGCGTGAGAGAGCTGGTCCATCACGGTCATGAGGTGATCGTAGAGAAGGGAGCGGGAAGCGAGATAGGGCTGGACGACGAGCGGTACGGGGCGGCCGGAGCGGTGCTCGCCGACGCCGCCGAAGAGGTGTTCGCGCGGGCCGACTTGATCGTCAAGGTGAAGGAGCCGCAGCCGCACGAATGCCGCGTGTTGCGCGAAGGGCAGGTGCTGTTCACCTACCTCCACCTGGCGCCGAATCCTGAACAGACCAGGCTGCTCATGGAGTCAGGCTGCGTGGCGATCGCCTACGAGACGGTGACCGACGCGCGCGGCCGCCTGCCCCTCTTGGCGCCGATGAGCGAGGTGGCGGGGCGGATGTCCATCCAGGCGGGCGCTCACTGCCTTGAGAAGGCGCAAGAGGGTCGAGGGGTCCTCTTGAGCGGCGTAGCGGGGGTGCCGGCCGCGAAGGTGATCGTTCTCGGCGCCGGCGTGGTGGGGACGAACGCGGCCCGCATGGCGATGGGGCTCGAGGCCGACGTCACCGTGATCGACAAGTCTCTGGCCCGGCTGCAGGAGCTCGACGAGCTGTTCGGGTCCAGGCTCAACACCATCTACGCCACGGTGGAAAGCGTCGAGGAGCATGTCCTCGAGGCCGACCTCGTCGTCGGCGCCGTGCTGATCCCCGGCGCCGAGGCGCCGAAGCTCGTCGATCGGGAGATGGTGAAGCGGATGCGCCGGGGGTCGGTCGTGGTGGACGTCTCGATCGACCAAGGGGGCTGCTTCGAGACCAGCCGTCCGACCACTCACGCCGACCCGGCCTATGTGCTCGACGGCGTGGTCCACTATTGCGTGACGAATATGCCCGGTGCGGTGGCGCGGACCTCGACCTTGGCGCTTACCAACGCGACGTTGCCGTTCGTCCTTGCGCTCGCCGACAAGGGCTACCGGGTGGCTCTGTACGAAGACCCGCATTTGCGCGCCGGTCTCAACGTGCATCACGGCAGGGTGACGCACAGGGCGGTGGCGCGGGCGCACAACCTCAAGTACGACCCGGCCGAGCAGGAGATCATGCCGCAGGATTCGCCCGGGAGTCGTCCGGGTTAGACCTCGGCCTCCACGGCGGCAAGCGCCGCCAGGTTGAGGAGGTCGGAGACGGTGGCGTCCATCTGGACGATCTGCACCGGCTTCTCAAGCCCCATGAGGATCGGCCCGATCACCGTGCCTCCGCCGAGCTTTTGCAGCAGCTTGGAGGCGATGTGGGCGGCGTGCAGGCCGGGCATGATCAGCACGTTGGCGGGCCCTGAAAGCCGGCAGAACGGGTACAGTGCCGAGAGCTCGGGGTCGAGGGCGACATCGGCGCCCATCTCGCCGTCGTACTCGAAGTCGACCTCGCGCGAATCCAGAATCCTCACGGCCTCGCGAATCTCCACCGTGTGCTCGCCCATCGGATTTCCGAAGTTGGAGAAGGACAGCAACGCCACCCGCGGTTCGTGCCCCATTTGCCGCGCCTTGCCCGACGCCTGAACGGCGATGTCGGCGAGCTCCTCCGCGGAAGGAAGCTCGTGCACGGTGGTGTCGGCGACGAACACCGTCTTGCCCCTTGCCACGATCATGGTGAGGCCGAAGACTCGCGCGCCCGATTTGGGGTCCAGCACCCTGAGGACGTGTTCGAGCGACGCCGAATAGCTGCGCGTGAGGCCGGTGACCATGGAGTCGGCGTCGCCGCAGGCCACCATACAGCCGGCGAAGACGATGCGGTCCTGGTTGACCATGCGCTGGCAGTCGCGGTGCAGGTAGCCATGCCGCCGGAGCCGGCGGTACAGGAACTCGACGTAGCGGGCGTTGTCGGGGCTCGTCCGGCCGCTCTGGATCTCGATCCCGTCGGCCGTTCCGAGCCCCAGCGCCTGCATCGAGGCGCGGATCTCATCTTCGCGGCCCACCAGCACTGGCGTCCCGTATCCGCTGCTCCGCCAGAGGGCCGCGGCGCGGATGACCTTTTCCTCCTCACCTTCGGCGAACACCACCCGCTTCGGCCCCGCCCGCACCTGCTCGAACACCAGCTGCATGCGCCCGGCGGTGGGGTCGAGCCGGGCGCTCAGCTCGTTGCAGTAGGCGTCCATGTCGATGATCGGATGCCGGGCCACGCCGCTGCCCATCGCCGCCTTCGCCACGCTCGGCGCCACGCGGGAGATGAGCCGCGAATCGAACGGCTTGGGAATGATGTAATCGCGCCCGTACTGGAGCCGCCGTCCGGCGTAGGCCGCCGACACCTCATCCGGCACGTCCTCGCGCGCCAGCGCCGCGATCGCCTGGGCGGCGGCGATCTTCATCTCGTCGTTGATCGTCGAGGCGCGGGCATCCAGCGCCCCTCGGAAGATGTACGGAAAGCCCAACACGTTGTTGATCTGGTTGGGGTAGTCGGAGCGCCCGGTGGCGATGATGGCGTCGTCCCGCACCGCCTGAACGTCCTCTGGCGTGATCTCGGGATCGGGGTTGGCCATCGCGAAGATGATGGGGTTCGCGGCCATCGAGGCGACCATTGGGGGGGTGATCGCGCCTTTCACCGACAGCCCGAAGAGCACGTCCGCCCCCGCGATGGCCTCGTCGAGCGTGCGGATGTCGGTCGCCAACGCGTGGGCCGACTTCCACTGGTTCATGCCTTCCGCGCGGCCCTTGTAGACGACGCCCTTGCTGTCGCACAGGATCGCGCCCTCAGGCGGCAGGCCCATCGCTTTGATCAGCGAGAGACATGCAAGCCCGGCGGCGCCGGCCCCATTCACCACCAGGCGGGTCGTCCGGATGTCGCGGCCGGTCAGGTCCAGCGCGTTGATCAACCCGGCCACCGCGATGATCGCGGTACCATGCTGGTCGTCGTGGAAGACGGGAATGTCGAGGATCTCGCGCAGCCGTTCCTCGATGACGAAGCAGTCGGGAGCCTTGATGTCCTCCAGGTTGATGCCCCCGAAGCTCGCCCCCAGGTGACGGACGCAGTCGACGAACTCGTCGACGTCCCGGGTGTCGACCTCGAGGTCGATCGCGTCAACGTCCGCGAAGCGCTTAAAGAGCACCGCCTTCCCTTCCATCACCGGCTTGGAGGCGAGGGCACCGAGGTCGCCGAGCCCGAGCACGGCGGTCCCGTTAGAGATCACCGCGACCAGGTTTCCCTTCGTCGTGTACTCGAACGCGAGTGCCGGGTCCCGCGCGATCTCGCGGCAGGGCGCGGCCACACCCGGGGAGTAAGCGAGGGCCAGATCCCGTTGCGTCGTGAGCGGCTTGGTCGGTGAGATCTGAATCTTCCCTGGCCGGTCCAGGGCGTGCAGCCGCAGCGCTTCCTCCTCCGTGATCGGCTCCCTCTCGTTCATGGCGGCAATCGCGCCCAGGCCCCTGCCTCACCGGTCCCAGGGTGAATTTGTGGCTTGGCTACTGTAGACAGGGGCCTCTCGGGCGTCAAAGCCGACAGTGGCTGCGCCGCCTGGGCCTCTATGCTACCTTGCCTTCGCCGCTGGCGCCTCGAGGCGCCCGTGGCTCTAGACTGCGGGTCTTGCATTCGAGGGGTGTGTGACGCGTGCCTTTTGAGCCCCCGTCGCCCCGGCCGGGCCAGCCCGTGCGCGACCGTGCCGGCGAGAAAACGCCGGGGCGCAAACCGTCGCCCGCGCTGGCGCACGCGGGGCGCCGCGCCGGCGCCACGCCGATGATGGCGCAGTACCTGGCGATCAAGCGGGCGCATCCCGACTGCCTCCTGTTCATTCGGATGGGAGACTTCTACGAGCTCTTCTTCGACGACGCGGCGACGGCGGCGACGGCGCTCGACATCACCCTCACCCGCCGCGGCAGGCACGAGGGCGAAGACGTCCCCATGTGCGGCGTGCCGGTGCATTCGGCCGACATGTACCTCGAGCGCCTGACTCGCCAGGGGTTCAAGGTGGCGATCTGCGAGCAGCTCGAGGATCCGTCCGAGGCCAGAAAGCGCGGCCCGAAGGAGCTCGTCCGCCGCCAGGTTGTCCGCGTCGTCACCCCGGGGACGCTCACCGAAGACACGTTGCTCGACGCGCGGCGCCACAACTACCTCACCGCCCTCGCCCGCGCCGGAGGCGAGCTTGCCCTCGCCTGGGCCGACATTTCGACCGGCGAGTTCGCCGTCCAGACGATCTCTCAGGCTGCGCTCGGGGCGGACCTCGCGCGCCTCGAGCCCAGCGAGATCCTGGTCCCGGACAAGCTTCTCGAGGATCCCAGCCTGTTCGACACCTTCGGCGAGTGGAAGGCGGGGCTCACGCCGCAGCCTGCGGCCCGATTCGACAGCGTCAACGGCGAGCGGCGGCTCAAAGAGCTTTACCGTGTTGCGGCGCTCGACGCGTTCGGCCCCTTCACCCGGGCCGAGATCGCCGCCCTCGGGGCGCTCGTCGATTACGTGGAGCTCACCCAGAAGGGCCGTTTGCCCCGCCTGGTCCCGCCGCGCCGGGTGCGGACCGCGGCGGTGATGGGGATCGACGCGGCCACGCGCCGGAACCTGGAGCTCGCCGCCTCCCTTTCGGGCGAGAGGTTCGGGAGTCTCCTCGGCGTGATCGATCGGACGGTGACCGGCGGAGGAGCGCGGCTTCTCGCCGGCCGGTTGGCCTCACCCTCCACCGACCCGGCCGAGATCAACCGCCGGCTCGACATGGTCCAGCTGTTCGTCGACGAGCCGGCCGTAAGGGCCTCGGTCAGGGTCTGCCTCGGCCGCTGCCCCGACGTGGAGCGCGCGCTGTCGCGCTTGGTCCTCGGCCGGGGCGGGCCGCGCGACCTCGCCGCGATTCGCGACGGGCTCGCCGAAACGGCCTCGTTGAAGGGCGCGCTCGCCGGAGCGTCGCTCGGCTCCCTGGCCGAAGGGCTCGCGGCCCTCGTCGAGGACCTCGGCTTCCACGACACCCTCGTCGATCGGCTCAAGCGGGCGCTGAAGGCCGACCTTCCTGTACTCGCCCGCGACGGTGGCTTCATCGCCCCGGGCTACGCGTCCGAACTCGACGAGTTGGCGCTGCTCCGCGACGAGAGCCGGCGCCTCATCATGCAGCTCCAGCTCCGCTACCGGAACGAGACCGGGGTCGCCTCGCTCAAGGTCCGGCACAACAACGTGCTCGGGTACTACATCGAGGTGACCCCGGCGCAAACCGACAAGCTCCCCGACCGCTTCATCCACCGGCAGACGCTCGCCGGTGCCGTCCGCTTCACGACCGTCGAGCTCGGCGAGCTCGAGGGCAAGATCACGAGCGCCGAGGAAAAGGCGCTGGCGCTCGAGCTCACGCTGTTCGACGACCTCGTCGGCGAGGCGGTGGCGCGGGCCGACGCGATCGCGCGTGCCGCTCGGGCGGTGGCGGGGCTCGACTTCGCGGCGGCGCTTGCCGATCTGGCGGTGGAACGGCGCTATTGCCGCCCGGTCGTCGACGACAGCCTAGCCTTCCGGGTCACGGGAGGCCGCCACCCGGTGGTGGAGGTCACCGCTGCCCTTCAAGGCGGACCGGAAGGTGGGTTCGTCGGCAACGACTGCGACCTCGATCGCGGCCGGAGGGTGTGGCTGGTCAGCGGCCCGAACATGGCGGGCAAGAGCACGTTTCTCCGCCAGAACGCCCTCATCGCCATCCTCGCCCAGATGGGCTCCTTCGTCCCGGCGGACACGGCCCATATCGGTGTGGTCGACCGACTGTTCAGCCGCGTCGGCGCCGCGGACGACCTCGCCCGGGGGCGGTCCACCTTCATGGTCGAGATGGTGGAAACGGCGGCGATCCTGAACCAGGCGGGCGAGCGCGCCCTCGTGATTCTGGACGAGATCGGGCGGGGCACGGCGACCTTCGACGGGCTTTCCATCGCCTGGGCGGCGGTGGAACACCTCCATGAGGTCAACCTCTGCCGGGCCCTGTTCGCCACGCACTACCACGAGCTCACGACGCTGGCGGCGAAGCTTCCGGCGCTCGCTTGCTATACCATGCGGGTGAGGGAGTGGCGGGGCGAGGTTGTCTTCCTGTACCAGGTCGTGCCCGGGGCGGCGGACCGGTCGTACGGCATCCACGTGGCCCGACTCGCCGGCTTGCCTCAAGGCGTGGTCGCCCGGGCCGAGCAAGTCCTCAAGACGCTGGAGCGCGGCGAAGGGGGCAACGCCCTCGTGCGGCTCGCCGACGACCTGCCCCTCTTCGCCGACGCCCGGACTGCGGCGCCGGAGCCGCAGGCGTCGCCGGTCGAGACGGCGCTCGCCGAGGTCGAGGCCGACGACCTCACCCCACGCGCGGCGCTCGACCTTGTCTACCGGCTGAGAGGCCTCCTCAAGGGGAAGGGGACGTGACTGGCGGGCGCGGACCCGGGTCGCGGGAGGGCGATCCGGCACAGGTAATCGACACCGCTGCCCTCGCCGCCGACCTTGCAACGGTGGCGGAAAGCGCCGGGCCGGGCCCGGCTGGCCTTCGGACCGCCGCCCTGGAGCGGCTCAAACGGGCTCTCGCCGAGGGGCGGGCCGAGATCCGTCGCGACTTCGAAGGCGGCGCCGGCGGGGCGGCCGCCATCGCCGCCACGAGCGCGCTGGCGGATGCCATCGTCGAGAACCTGTTCGCCTTCGCCGCCACCCGCGTCTATCCCGAACCGAACCCACTCGTCGGGGAACGCATCGCGGTCATGGCGGTGGGGGGCTACGGCCGGGCGGAGCTCGCTCCTTACTCCGACATCGACCTCCAGTTCCTCCTCCCCTACAAGCCGACGCCCTGGGTGGAGCAGGTCGTGGAGTTCGTGCTCTACGTTCTGTGGGACCTGGGACTCAAGGTAGGCCACGCGACTCGCTCGGTCGACGAATGCGTACGCCGGGCCCGGGCCGACATGACGATCCGTACGGGCGTCCTCGAGTCGCGATTGGTCGCGGGCGATGCGGCCCTTTGCGCCGAGGTCCGGCGCCGTTTCTTGAGCGAGGTCGTGGCCGGAACCGGCGCCGACTTCGTCCGCGCCAAGATGGCGGAGCGCGACCGCCGTCACAAGCGGATGGGTGATTCGCGGTACGTGCTCGAGCCCAACGTCAAGGACGGCAAAGGTGGACTGCGCGACCTTCACACACTGTTCTGGATCGCGAAGTACCTCTACCGGGTCGACGACGTGGGCGAGCTCGTCGGCCGCGGCGTCTTCACGGCGAAGGAGTACGCGAAATTCGTCAAGGCGCGGGACTTCCTTTGGACCGTGCGAGCCCACCTCCACTACCTCTCCGGGCGGGCCGAGGACCGCCTCACCTTCGACCTCCAGCCCGCGATCGCGCGCCGGCTCCACTATGCGGACCGGGCCACCGCCCGCGGGGTCGAGCGGTTCATGAAGCACTACTTCCTGGTGGCCAAGGATGTCGGCGACCTCACCCGCATCTTCTGCGCCGCGCTCGAGGACGAGCAGATCGGCCCTGTGCGCCAGCGCCGGCCGAGGGTGGGGCAGCGCCGCCGCGCGCTCGACGGCTTTGTCGTCGACGGCGGCCGCCTCACGATCCCGGAGGATGACGCCTTCGCCAAGGATCCGGTGAAGCTTATCCGTCTCTTCCACGTGGCCCAGGCGGGCGAACTCGACATCCACCCCCGCGCGCTCCGGTTTGTGACGCAGAACCTTCGGCGGATCGACGCTCGCCTCCGCGCCCATCCAGGGGCCAACCGCCTGTTCATGGAGATCCTCACCTCTGGCAAGAATCCGGAGGCGACGTTGAGGCGGATGAACGAAGCCGGCGTGCTCGGCCGGTTCATCCCCGACTTCGGTCGCGTGGTCGCCCAGACCCAGCACGACATGTACCACGTCTATACCGTGGACGAGCACAGCATCATCGCCATCGGCAACCTGGCCCGGATCGAGCACGGGAAGCTCAAGGACGAGCTGCCCCTCGCCACCGAGGTCGTGGGCAAGATCCTCTCGCACCGGGCGCTCTACCTTGGCGTTCTCCTCCACGACGTGGCCAAGGGCCGCGGCGGCGACCACTCGGAAATCGGGGCCCAGGTCGCCCGCGAGCTGGGACCCAGGCTGAGGCTTACGGGGGAAGAGACGGAGACCGTGGCGTGGCTCGTTCGCCATCACCTCCTGTTCAGCGACACCGCGTTCAAACGCGACCTTAACGACGCCAAGACGGTGCGGGACTTTGTGTACATCGTTCAGTCGCTCGAACGGCTGAGACTTCTCCTCGTGCTCACCGCGGCCGACATCCGGGCCGTGGGTCCCCACGTGTGGAACGGGTGGAAGGCGACCCTGCTCCGCGAGCTGTACCGCCGGGCGGAGGAGGTCATTACCGGCGGTCACGAGGCCGAGGCGAAGCGCCGCCGTGTCGAGGCAGCGAAAGCGCGCTTGAGGGCGGCTCTGGCCGACTGGCCGGCGGCACAGGTGGAGGCGTACCTCAAGCGCAACTTTCCGCCCTACTGGGTGACCTTCGACGACGACGCCCACCTGCGCCACGCCCGCCTCGTGTGCCGGGCCGAGCGCGAGGGCTCCGAGCTCGCGGTCGATACGCGCGTGGATCGGGCCCGGGCGGTGACGGAAGTCACGGTCTTCGCCCCCGACCAGCACGGCTTCTTCGCCAAGGTCGCGGGGGCGATGGCGCTCGCCGGCGCCAGCATCGTCGACGCCAAGATCTTCACCACCAGCGACGGCAAGGCCCTCGATTCCTTCTGGATCCAGGATGCCAGCGGCGGACCGTTCACCCGGCGCGAGCGGCTCGCCAGGCTCAAGCGCTTCATCGCTCGTGCACTTGCGGGCGAGCTCAAGCTCGCGAGCGAATTGGCCAGGCGCCGAACCCTGCCCAGCCGCGCCGCGGTGTTCGAGGTCGAACCGCGCGTTCTCATCGACAACCAGGCCAGCACCAAGCACACCGTGATCGAAGTGAACGGTCGCGACCGGCCGGGGCTCCTCTACGACGTGACGCGGGCGCTCTCCGAGCTCGACCTCTCGATCGTGACGGCCCACATCTCCACCTACGGGGAGCGGGCGGTGGACGTCTTCTATGTCAAGGACATCTTCGGCCTCAAGGTCACCCGGCCCGCGAATCTGGACGCGATCCGGGCCCGCTTGCTCGTCGCCCTTCGTGGGAGCGGCCCGCGCGCCGCCGCGCCTAAGCTTGAGCGACCCGGGGCCGCGGCGTCCCCGGCCTGACCGGGAGCGGGAAGTCCGCTAGGTTCGGTTCTCGGATAAGGACAGCGATGACCTTCCTGCGGTCCGTCGCCACCGTGGGCGGCTACACCATGGTGAGCCGCGTCCTCGGCTTCGTTCGCGACATTCTGATCGCGGCGTTCCTCGGTGCCGGGCCGGTCGCCGACGCCTTCTTCGTCGCCTTCCGAATTCCGAATCTCTTCCGTCGGCTGGTTGCCGAGGGAGCGTTCGCCGCGGCCTTCGTACCGCTGTTCTCACGGCATCTGGAGAGGGAGGGGCAGAGCGCCGCTCGGGCCTTCGCCGAAGAGGCCCTGGCCGTGCTGCTGTCGACCCTTCTCCTGTTTACCATTCTTGTCGAGATTTCCATGCCGTGGCTGATGCACGTCATCGCTCCCGGCTTCGGCGACGAGCCCGATCTGTTCGCGCTCGCCGTCCGGTTCACCCGGCGGACCTTCACCTATTTGCTGTTCATGGCGCTGGTCGCGCTTCTGGGCGGCGTTCTCAACTCCCTGTATCGCTTTGCCGCGCCCGCGGCGGCGCCGATCCTCCTCAACGTGGTTCTGATCGCCGCCCTCCTCGGCGCGGCGGA
This sequence comes from Alphaproteobacteria bacterium, assembly GCA_046759785.1. Lineage (GTDB taxonomy): Bacteria > Pseudomonadota > Alphaproteobacteria > JBHICW01 > JBHICW01 > JBHICW01. The sequence continues at coordinate 4,808 of JBHICW010000024.1, read as the reverse complement.
GCGCGGGCAGACGGCCGTGGGCCACGCCCTTGCCTGGGGCGTCGCCGCCGCGGGCGCCGGCCAGTTCCTCTGGCTCGTCGTCGCCTGTCGTCGCGCCGGCGTCAGCCTGTCGCTGCCTCGGCCGCACTTCACGCCCGACGTTCGCCGGCTCCTCAGGCTGATGCTGCCGGCCGCATTCGCCGGCGGCGTGATGCAGATCAACCTCGTAATCGGCACCGCCATCGCGTCGCTGCTGCCGACAGGCGCGATCTCCTATCTCTATTATGCGGACCGTGTCTACCAGCTGCCCCTCGGCGTCGTTGGCATCGCCGTCGGCACGGCGCTGCTGCCCAATCTCGCACGCAAGCTCAGGAGCGGTGGACCCAAGAGCGCGATGGACACCCACGCTCGGGCGCTCGAGATCTCTCTCTTGCTGACGTTGCCGGCGGCCGCGGCGCTCATGACCATCCCTTCGCCGATCATCACCGTCCTCTTCGAGCGCGGCGCCTTCGACGCGGTGGCCTCCCAGGCGACCGCGGCGGCCCTTATCGCCTTTGCCTTCGGGTTGCCCGCCTACGTGCTAGTCAGGGTGCTGTCGCCCGGGTTCTTCGCCCGCGAAGACACGGTCACCCCTCTGCGAATTGCCGTCTTGGCGGTCGTCGCCAATGTCCTCTTGAGCCTGGCGCTTTTTCGGCCCTTGGGTCATGTCGGCATAGCCCTGGCGACGGCGCTGTCGGCTTGGCTCAACGCGGCGTTGTTATGGCGCATCCTGAAGAAGCGGGGTTTCCTTGAAATCGACGACCGCCTCAAGACGCGGTTGCCGCGCATGGTCATGGCCTCGGCCGCTATGGCCGGACTGTTGGCGCTGGGGGCGTGGGCTCTCGCGGCCCCGCTTGCCGGAAGCCTGCCCCTTAGGATCGCGGCCCTTGCCTTCCTTGTGGCAGGTGGGGTGGCGGTCTTTGCCGTTCTGGCGCAGGCGCTGGGGGCGGCGAATCTAGGCGAACTGCGGCGGATGATGCGCAAGGACACGGCTTGACCCGGCTGAGCGGGCGGGCGATAACTGCGGCCGCGTCGGACACCCCATGAAGCGCGTCTTTTCCGGAATCCAGCCCACCGGCAACTTGCATCTGGGCAACCACCTCGGTGCGATCCGCAACTGGGTCGAGCTGCAGTCGAGCTACGACTGCATTTACTGCGTCGTAGATCTTCACGCGCTTACGCTCCCGCACGACCCGGAGGAGTTCCGCCAGAACACGCGCGAGGTGGCGGCCGGGCTGCTGGCGGCCGGGCTCGACCCCGACCGCTGCGTCATGTTCAACCAGAGTCAGGTGAACGGCCATCCGGCGCTCGCCTGGATCCTGAACTGCTTGACACCCCTCGGCTGGCTCAACCGCATGACCCAGTTCAAGGAGAAGGCCGGGAAGGATCGGGAAAGCGCCGGGCTCGGACTCTACGCCTACCCTGTGCTCATGACGGCGGACGTCCTGGTCCACAAGGCCACCCACGTGCCCGTGGGCGAGGACCAAAAACAGCATCTGGAGCTCGCGCGCGACATCGCCGCCGCCTTCAACCGGCACTATGGCGTCGACTATTTCACCCTGCCTGAGCCCTTGATCTACGGCGAGGGCGCGCGGGTGATGTCGTTGCGCGACGGGACCAAGAAGATGAGCAAGTCCGACCCATCGGACTATTCCCGCATTAATCTCACGGACGATCCCGACACCGTCGCCCGCAAGTTCCAGAAGGCGAAGACCGATTCCTATCCCGGCGTGACCTACGAGCCGGAGCGCCGGCCGGAGGCGACGAATCTCCTGGGAATCTATGCGGCGCTGGCTGGGATCACCCGCGAGGAGGTCTGCGCCCGGTTCGAAACGGCCCAGTTCTCCGCCTTCAAGCGGGAGCTGACGGACCTCGCCGTGGTCAAGCTCGGACCCGTCGGGACGGAGATGAGGCGGCTGATGCAGGACCCCGGCTACATCGACGGGATTCTTCGCCGCGGGGCCGAGCGCGCGCGGGAGACTGCCGCGAAGCACCTGGCCGAAATCCAGGACATCGTCGGTTTCTTAAGGCCCTGAGGGGCGCCTCGCCCGCGTGTCCGCCGCCCGTGCGCGCGGCCGAACCATTCTTGTTTCCGGCGCTGGTGCGGTTGCGTCCCTCGCTTGAGGACTCGACCCTCGGGCGTCCCTCTCGGGTTCGGGAGCGGAGCCCTCGCGACCTGTTCTGGCCCCGACCGGCGACCGCGGCCGTGGCGCGTATTCGTATGATTTTTCTTGCCGCTTTCGGCGCTTAGGCGCAGAAAGAGCCTTCTGCCAAGGGCCGAACTCAGCCGCCGGCACGACATGCAGATTTATCCCCTCTACTTCCCCATCGCCGAGATGTCGATCGACATCTTCCTGCTTCTGGGGATGGGTGCCGGGGTGGGTTTCCTTTCGGGCATGTTTGGCGTCGGGGGCGGCTTCCTCATGACGCCACTCCTCATCTTCATCGGAGTGCCGCCTCCGGTCGCAGTGGGCACGGAGCTGAACCAAGTCGTGGCGGCCTCCGTCTCCGGATTCTTGGCACACCTTCGACGGGGAAACGTGGACTTCAAGATGGGCGCGGTGCTCCTCGCCGGTGGCGCGGCGGGCTCCACCTTCGGCGTCTGGCTGTTCACGTGGCTGCGCGCGCTTGGGCAAATCGACCTCGTGATCAAAGTCTCCTTCGTCACCTTCCTCGCCGTCGTCGGCGTCCTCATGGTGGTGGAAAGCGCGCGCTCCATCCTCCGCCGCCATCGCGGTCGGGGCTTGGGGAAGGCGCACTACCACACCTGGATCCACGGCCTTCCCTTCAAGATGCGGTTCAGGGTCTCGAAGCTCTACATCAGCGCCCTGCCGCCCCTCGTCATCGGCTTCGTCGTCGGCGTGCTCGCGGCCATCATGGGCGTGGGCGGGGGCTTCATCATCGTGCCCGCGATGATCTACATCCTGGGCATGCCGACCACGATCGTGGTGGGCACGTCCCTCTTTCAGATCATCTTCGTCACGGCCACCGCGACGTTCCTCCACGCGGCCAATGCCCACACCGTCGACCTGGTCCTCGCCCTGCTGCTCATGGTCGGGGGGGTCGTGGGCGCGCAGCTCGGCACGCGTCTCAGCACCCGGCTCAGGGGCGAGGAGCTGCGCGGCCTGCTTGCCCTCATCGTTCTCGGGGTGGGCGGCCGGCTGCTGTACACGCTGGTAACGACCCCGGCCGACCTTTACTCGCTCGCTCTCTTGGAGGTGCCATGAGCACGCGGTGCGCGGCGTGCCGCCCGGTCGGGGCCGCGCTAGGGGCGGTGCTGCTCGCCGCCTGGGTCGGGACAGCCGAGCCCGCGCACGGTCAGGCGTCGCTTATCGCGGACCTTTCGAGCCACGTCATCGCCATCAGCTCGAGCTTCACCGGGACCGAGGTGCTGGTGTTCGGGGCGACCGACGGGAAAGGGGACGTGGTCGTGGTTATCCGCGGTCCCGAGCAACCGGTCGTCGTACGCAGGAAGCGCCAGGTCGCCGGGGTGTGGGTCAATCGTAAGGCCGCCACCTTCAACCGGGTGCCCGGCTACTACGCGCTCGCTGCCAGTCGCAGCCTGGCCGAGCTCGGCGCCGACGAGCTTCTCGCCTACCACCAGATCGGGATCGAGAACTTGCGGTTCGACCCGGCAGGCGAGCTCGCGGCGGAGGATGTGGAGGCGTTCCACGACGCCCTGGTGCACATCAAGCAGAGCCAAAACCTTTACGTCTCGAAGGTCGAACCTGTGATTTTCATCGGCGAGCAGCTCTTTCGCACGACGGTGCGCTTCCCGGCCAACGTACCCACCGGGACGTACACGGCCGAGGTGTTCCAATTCCGCGACGGGGCGGTCGTGAGCGCCCAGACGACGCCGCTAACGGTGACCAAGACCGGCGTCGAGGCGGAAATCTTCGACTTCGCGCACGAGCAGGCACCCGCGTACGGGCTTCTTGCCGTCCTGCTGGCGGTGGTGGCAGGATGGTTGGGGAACATCACCTTCCGGAAGGCGTGAGCCCCATGAGCCAGCCTTCGAAGCACGTTCCCGGGCGAATCAAGTTCTTGGTCTGCGTCGACGGCAGGCCTCACTCCCGCGTCGCGGTGCGGTTCGCCTGCCATCGAGCCAAAAACACGGGCGGACGGGTCGCCCTCCTTCACGTGTTGGCGCCGGCGGAGTTCCAGCATTGGCAGGCGGTGGGGGACCTGATGCAGGACGAGCGCCGCGAGGAGGCGGAACGGCTTCTCCAGGATCTGGCGGCGGAGGTGAACGCCTCGGCCGGCGTGATGCCCGAGCTGTTCGTCCGCTCGGGCGGCATCGGCGAGGAAATCCTGGCGCTCATCGAGGAGGACCCCACCATCGACGTCGTGGTGGTCGGGGCGGCCCCCGCCTCGGAGGGTCGCGGCTGGCTTGTCTCCTGGCTTGCCGGGCAGCTGGCAGGACGGTTGCGGATTCCACTCACCGTGGTCCCCGGCAACCTTACCGACGAGCAGATCATCGACCTCACCTGAGGCCAAGCTCTCACCCGCACGCTGACCACCGAGGGCCCGGCCCTTGGGGAGCGATGGACAGCGGTGACATCATCGGCCGCGGGTACGAGAACGGCGCGGTCTATCTCCATCTTCAGGGCGCGTGAGTCGGTTGCCCGGGGTCGACCATGACCCCTGAGATGGGGATCGAGAACGTGCTTAATCCGGATTTCTCGCAAGGATATCTCACTTGGCCTGTAGTGGGGGCTTTTGGCCGTGCCGGGGGTGGCATGGACGACCGGCACCTCCACGACGCGGCGCGAAATCTCCGTTATCTGTCA
>JBHICW010000023.1:0-16040 GCA_046759785.1 Alphaproteobacteria bacterium | reverse complement strand
GCGACCATGCGCTCGCGCAACACGCCTTCGACCCGTTCCGTGCTCTCCCCGTCGAGGCTGGCCGTGGGTTCGTCGAGGAGGAACACCTGGGGCGATAACAGGAGCGCCCGGGCGAGGGCCAGGCGCTGGCGCTCGCCGGTCGACAAGCGGGAAATCGAAGCCTCCATGATGTCCTGGGGGAGCCTAAGCTGCGGCAGCAGGTCGAGAGCGGCCGGACGATCCTGGAAGTGCTCACCCGCCGTCTCGGCCCACCACCCCGGTTCCGCGGCGACATAGGTCACGCGGCGGCGCCACTCCGGGGCGGCGATGACCGTTGCGTCGCGGCCGTCGAGGCGGACCGTTCCCTGATGCGGATCGAGGTCGGCGAGCGCCCGGAGCAGGAGGGTCTTGCCGCTGCCCGAGGGGCCCGTGAGGGCGAGGCACTCCCCGTGCCGGAGTTCGAAGTCGACCGACTCCGAAGGACCATTGCTGAGCCCCTTGACCTCGAGCAGGGTCTCGTCAATCGTGCGCTTGCCCCGGTCTTCCCGGCCTTTGTCGGACCCGCGGGAGGGAACCGCAACGCGCCCACCGGGCGTCAAGTCTTGCATTGTCACATTTAGCCCCGCCGCACGGTTTGCGCGACTTGCCTAATGAGCGACCTGATCGCCGCCCAGCCCGCCCTTCGCTCAGGCGGCGGTGTTGCCACCGTCGACCGGAACCGTGGCGCCGGTCACGTAGCTCGCGGCGTCGGAGGCGAGGAAGAGGACGACCTTGGCGACCTCGTCGGGGCTCGCAACCCGCCCGATCGGCGTCGCCTCGCCGCACGCCTTGCGGTGCGCTTCAGGGTCGAAGCTGGGCTCGTCGTGGCCGGTAAACAGCATGGGCGTATCGGTGTCACCCGGGCAGACGGCGTTGACGCGGATGTTGTCGCGGGCGTGGTCCAGCGCCATCGCCCGCGTGAGCTGGACGACCACACCCTTGCTCGCACAGTAGGCGACAGCCCGCCGCGCGCCGGTGAGCCCCCAGTCGGAAGCCACGTTCACGATCACGCCGCCGCCCTGCCGCTTCATCAGCGGAACGGCGGCGCGGCTAAGGTAGAAGACGGCGTCGGCGTTGATCGCCATGACCTCGCGCCACGCCGCCTCGTTCGTCTCCTCGACGGTGCCCCGGTGGATGGTCCCGGCATTGTTGACGAGGACGTCGAGGCGGCCGAAGCGGTCCACCGTTTCCGTAACCAGGCGGTCACAGAAGGACGGGTCCTTGATATTACCCGGGACGAAGGCCGCAGTGCCGCCCGCCTCGGCGATCGCCGCGTGGACCGACCGCCCCCGGCGCTCGTCGCGCCCGGTCAGCATTATGGCGGCCGCCGAGGCCGCGAACAGCCGCGCGACCGCGGCGCCGATCCCCGACGTCGCGCCGGTCACCAGCGCAGCTTTACCCTTCAAGATCATGACGGCTTCCCTTGTCTCCCATGACGTGGAAGGCGGTGGGCGGGCGGCGGCGATCGCACCGCGGCCGACCCTTCGGCCCCGCCGGAAGCCAAGCCCCCTGTCCGCCGATCATCTGGATGATGCCAGAGAAGTCGACGCCGCCGTGGCCGGCGTTGCAGTAGAGCGTATAGATGGCCGTTGCCGCCGCCCCCAAGGGCGTGGCCGCGCCCGTCGCCTGGGCCGCCTGCTGCGCCAGCCTGAGATCCTTCAGCATCATCGCCGCGGTGAACCCGGGCTTATAGCCACGGTTCGCCGGCGAGCTCGGCACCGGTCCCGGCACCGGGCAGTAGCTCGTCATCGACCAGCACTGGCCCGACGACTCCGAGCTGATGTCGAACAGCTTCTGGGCCTCGAGCCCGAGCTTGTCGGCTAGCACGAAGGCTTCCGCGACGGCGATCATCGAGGCGCCGAGAACCATGTTGTTGCACATCTTGGCGGCCTGGCCGTTGCCGGCGGGACCCGCATGGACGATCGTCTTGCCCATCGCCTGGAGCACCGGCTCGGCCCGGGCGAAGGCGGCCTCGCTCCCGCCGACCATGAAGGTGAGCGTCGCCGCCTCGGCGCCGGCGACACCGCCCGAGACCGGGGCATCGAGCATCTCCAGCCCCCGCTCGGCAGCAGCCTGAGCGACCGCGCGCGCGGTCTCGACGTCGATCGTCGAGGAGTCGACAACAAGCGTCCCGGGCGATGCAGCCTTGAGCACCTGTCCCTCGCCCAGATACACGTCGCGCACCTGCTCGCCCGCCGGCAGCATCGTAATGACGATGTCTCGACCCGTGGCCGCCTCGCGCGCGCTTGCCGCGACCCCGGCACCGGCTTGGCGCGCCTTCTCCCGGGCCGCCTGAGCGATGTCGAAGGCCACGACCTTGTGGCCTGCTTTCACGAGGTTGTGGACCATGGGACCGCCCATGTTGCCCACGCCGATGAAGCCGATGTCGGCCATGGCCCCCTCCCGCTCCGTGACCCGCTAGCCTAGAACGTGAGCTCGCCCTGGGGAAGCGGGGCGAAGTAACTATCCACCTCGGCCTCGTCCACCTCCCCCAGGCGGGCCGGCTTCCAGGCCGGTGCGTTGTCCTTATCGATCACGGCCGCGCGCACCCCTTCGTAGAAGTCGTGCCCGGCAACGAAGCGCTGGGTCAGCCGGAATTCGATCGTCAGCGCCTCGGCGATGTCGAGCCCTGCCCCCGCCGTGAGCTGGCGGAAGGTGACCTTGAGGCTCGTGGGCGACTTGGTCTCGAGCATCGCGCGAGTCTCCTTCGCCCACGCGCTCCCCTCGGCCTGGAGCGCCTCCATGATCCCCTCGACGGAGCGGGCGGCGAAGCAGCGGTCGATCGCGTCGCGGTGTTGGGCGAGTGGAGCCGGCCCGGGATCGGCCGCGAACCGCTCGATCACCGTGCTCACCGCTTGGCGCGCGTCGTCGCCGACATCGGCGCCGGCAAGCGCAGTCGCGAGCGGGCGAAGCCTCTCGCGGGGCACGTAATGCGTGGCGAGCCCACAGTAGAGTGCATCCGCCGGCCCAAGCCGCGCCCCCGTGAGCCCCAGGTACATCCCGATCCGCCCGGGGCAGCGAAACAGAAAGTAGCTTCCGCCGACGTCGGGGAACAGGCCGATCCCGGTCTCCGGCATCGCGAAGATAAGGCGCTCCGTCACCACCCGGTGCGAGCCGTGGACCGAAACCCCCACACCGCCCCCCATGACGACCCCGTCGACCAACGCGATGTAGGGCTTCGGGTAGTGGAAGATGCGGTGGTTGAGCGTGTACTCCTGGCGGTAGAAGTCGCGAGGCAAGGGATCGTCCGGCCGTCCCATGGCCTCGTACAGGGCCCGGATATCGCCGCCGGCGCAGAACGCCCGCTCGCCGGCGCCGGTGACGACCACGGCCTTAACCCGCGCATCACCCGCCCACGCGATGAGCTTCGCGTCGAAGCGCCGCATCATGGCGAGAGTGAGGGCGTTCAATGCCTTGGGCCGGTTGAGTTCAACTCGCCCGACCGCTCCTGAGAGCTTGAAGAGGATGTCCTCCTCTGCCCCCATCCGATGTCCGCTGCCCCTTCAGTCGTCCAAGAGCCTGCGGGCGACGATGAGGCGCATGATCTCGTTCGTGCCCTCGAGGATCTGGTGGACGCGGACGTCGCGTAAGTACCGCTCGAGGGGGTAGTCCTTGAGGTAGCCGTAGCCGCCGTGGAGCTGCAGCGCCTCGTTACAGATGGCGAAGCCGGCGTCGGTGGCGAACCTCTTCGCCATCGCGCCATAGAGCGTGGCGTCCTCATCGCCCGCGTCCAGCGTGGCCGCGGCGCGCAACACCATGAGCCGGGCGGCCTCGAGGTCGGTGGCCATGTCGGCCAGCTTGAACCTGAGCGCCTGGAACTCGGCGAGCTTGCGCCCGAACTGGTCGCGCGCCGAGAGGTGCTCGCGCGCCCTCTCGAGGCACGCCTTCGCCGCCCCGAGCGAGCAGGCGCCGATGTTGATGCGGCCGCCGTCGAGCCCCTTCATGGCGATCTTGAACCCCTCGCCCTCCGCACCCAGCCGGTGGGCCACCGGCACGCGGCAGTCCTCGAAGATCACCATGGCGGTGGGCTGGCTGTGCCAGCCGAGCTTCTGCTCCTGCTTGCCGAAGCTCAACCCCGGGGCCCCCTTCTCGACGACCAGGCAGGAGATGCCGCGTGGCCCCTCGCCCCCGGTCCGCACCATAGAAAGATAGAGGTCGCTGGCGTCGGCGCCGGAGACGAACGCCTTTGAGCCGTTTAGGACATAGTGGTCGCCGTCCCGTTCGGCACGGGTCCTGAGCGAGGCGGCGTCGGAACCCGCGCCCGGTTCCGTGAGGCAGTAGCTGGCGAACCTCCGCATGGCGGCGAGGTCCGGAAGCCAGTGCCGCCTCTGCTCGTCGGAGCCGAAGGCGTCGACCATCCACGACGCCATGTTGTGGATCGAGAGATAGGCCGCGGTCGAGGTGCAGCCGGCGGCAAGCTCCTCGAAGATGAGCGCCGCGTCGACCCGGCCGAGCCCGGCCCCGCCGACGTCGCTCTTGACGTAGATGGCCGCAAAGCCGAGCTCCGCCGCCTTGCGGAGGGTCTCCACCGGGAACACACAGTCCGCGTCCCACTTGGCGGCGAAGGGCGCCATTTCATGGGCCGCAAAGTTCCGGGCCAGCTCCTGAAACGCCCGCTGATCCTCGGAGAGTTCGAAGTCCATCCCGCGCTGTCGCCCTGGCGTCGCCGCGATCATAGAGAGCGCCGGCCCCCTGTCAACGAGGCCCCGAGGGCCCTGGCTCCACGCGGCAAGTGCGGGGCAGGGCCACAGCGGAGACGCCTGCGAAAGAAGGCTTGACGTGGCCCCTCCCGTCGTGTCAGTTGTCCCCAAGCGCCAATTTGATTGTCAGCTTGCGGGCGCTGTACAAATGCAGCTAAAGCGACGGCGGCGACCGCCCAGCTTAGCTGCGGCGGTCTTTTCTTCGGTCCGGTCCACCGTCAACGGACCCGCGGGAGTTGATGGGCAGCTTGCGGCCGCGTCACCAACCGCTAAAGCGCCACGGGGGTGATCTCCGTGGGCCCAGGTCGGAAACTCATTAGCTAAGGAGGATAGCAATGGCCCAATCGTTCAAGACCGTAGTGGCCGAGGCCCAGAAGGCATTGCGGGAGGCGCCTGATACGGCGGTCGTCGCGTTCGAGGCGGAAAGCCGTCAAATCAGCGGCCTGCACAGCCGGGCGAACGCGCGCCAATTCGCCCTGGACATCGACGAACCTCCGGAGCTCGGCGGCACCGATAAGGGACCCAACCCGGCCGAGCTCGCGCTCGCCGCACTAGCCGCCTGCCAGGAGATCACCTACCGGTTATTTGCCGATAGCTTGGAAATCCCGCTCGATGGCGTGTCGGTGAAGCTGGAGGGAACCTTGGACCTCAGGGGGTTCCTTGACATCGATCCGAACGTGCGCCCTGGCTTCTTGAAGATCCAGGGCACGGTGACCCTCGATAGCCCGGCGAGCGATGAGGACCTCACTCGGCTTCGGGAGAAGGTCAATCGGCATTGCCCGCTCTTCGACATTATTCGGGAAGCGACGCCGGTCTCGCTGGACCTCAAGCACGTCCGCGCTGGGGGCGAGGCCGCGGGGTTTGCCGCCGCCTGAGGCCACAGCGGTGCGGGGGGAAGCCCCGGCCTCGCCTTCCCAGGGGCCGGGGCTTTCCGTTCCCGGAACCATGCCATGCTTGGTGCCGGCCCCCCGCTGGTCTATGATGGTTGTGTCCGGCCCGGCTCTGGCCAGCCGAAGCCTCGGGAAAGAGGACGGGTGAGGGGCCTCTTCGACCCGTTGGTGGGGGCGGGAACCGACGACGATGAAAGATCGACAACCTTTCTCCCCGAACGAGGTGGGCGGGCTCGGAATGGCAACCCCGGCACCACCCTCCCCTCTCGGCGCCTATCCGCGGACGCGGATGCGGCGCAACCGGCGCGACGCGTGGACGCGCCGCCTGGTGGCCGAAAACAGACTCTCTGTCGACGACCTGATCTGGCCGGTCTTCGCGCAGGAAGGCAAGGGAGGACGCACAGAGGTGCCATCGATGCCAGGCGTGGCACGCCTGTCCGTGGACGTCCTCGTGGAGGCGGTCGCCGATGCAAAGGAGCTGGGCATTCCCGTGATCGCCCTGTTCCCCGCGGTGCCTGACGAGCTCAAGACTCCGGACGGCGACGAGGCAATCAACCCCGACAATCTGGTTTGCCGCGCCATCGCCGCGGTCAAGAAGGCCGTGCCTCAAATGGGCGTCTTATGCGACGTGGCGCTCGACCCCTTTACCACCCACGGCCATGACGGCGTCATTCGCGACGGCTACGTGGCCAACGACGAGACGGTCGACGTGCTGTGCCGCCAAGCCCTCGTCCAGGCGCAAGCCGGCTGCGACGTGATCGCCCCGTCCGACATGATGGACGGGCGGGTGGGCGCGATTCGCGAGGCGCTCGACGGGGCCGGCTTCGAGCGCGTCAGGATCATGGCCTACGCCGCCAAGTACGCCTCGGCCTTCTACGGGCCGTTCCGCGAGGCGATCGGCTCGGCCTCCACTCTAGGCACCGGCGACAAGCGGACGTACCAGATGGATCCCGCCAACAGCGACGAGGCCCTGCGCGAGGTGGCGCTCGACGTCGCCGAGGGCGCCGACATGGTGATGGTGAAGCCGGGCCTCCCCTACCTCGACATCGTACGGCGCGTAAAGGACGCCTTCGGCATGCCCACCTTCGTCTACCAGGTGAGCGGCGAGTACGCCATGATCAAGGCCGCAGCCGCCCAGGGGTGGCTCGACGGCGAGCGCGTGCTCATGGAAACCATGATCGGCTTCAAGCGCGCCGGGGCCGACGGCATCCTCACTTACGCGGCGGCGGAGGTGGCGCGGGCGCTTCGCGCCGCCTGAAGCCACCGCCGGGCGCCGGCGCTGGGTACGGGGAAGATCTCCGCCGGCGACTAGCTCGGCCGAGCTAGGCAGCCGGGCGGCGACTTCGCGGCTGCACGCCAAGGATCCGCTGGATCAGACGACTCCTTCTTGCCTCAGGGCCGCAAACTCGTCCTCGCCCACATCGAGGAGCTCGCGCAGCACCTCCTTCGTATGCTCGCCGAGAAGCGGCGGCCGGCACCGATAGGAAACCGGCGTCGCCGACATGCGCATGGGGCTGGCAATCAGCCGCACCGGCGTCCGCCCGGCCAAGGGATGAGCCATCCCGACCACCATCCCGCGGTGGCGCACCTGGGGGTCGGCGAAGACCTCTTCGATGGCGTTGATCGGCCCGCAACCGACGTTGAGCCGCTCCAGACCGTCGAGCCAATGGCGGGAGGGTTGGGCCGCCATGATCGGCTTCAACCGGGCGATCAGCTCGTCGCGGTGGCGAACGCGGGCGTCGTTGGTGCAGAACCTCGCGTCGGCGGCCAGTTCCGGTGCGCCGGCGAAGCCGCAGAATCGCTGGAACTGCGCGTCGTTGCCGACGGCCAGGACGACGTAACCGTCGGCCGTCGCGAAGACCTGGTAGGGAACGATATTGGGATGGGCGTTGCCGAGCCGCTCAGGCGGCTCGCCGGACACCAGATAGTTCATCGCCTGGTTCGCCAACCACGCGACCTCCGTGTCCAGCATCCCGATGTCGATGTACTGGCCCTCGCCGGTGACCTCGCGGTGGCGGAGGGCGGCGAGGACCGCGACCGCGGCATACATTCCCGCCATGATGTCGGCGATCGGTACACCGACCTTCTGCGGCTCGCCGTCTGGCTCGCCGGTGATGCTCATGATCCCGCCTATCCCCTGGATGAGGAAGTCGTAGCCAGGCCGCGTGGCGTAAGGGCCGGTCTGGCCGAAGCCGGTGATCGAGCAGTAAATCAAGCGCGGACAGTCGGATTTGAGGTCGTCGTAGGAGAGGCCGAAGTTGGCGAGGGACCCGACCCTGAAGTTCTCCACCAGTACGTCCGAGCAGGCGACCAGACGCCGCGCTAGTTCCTGCCCCCGCGGTTTGGTAAGGTCGAGAACGACCGACCGCTTATTGCGGTTGACGCCGAGGAAATAGGCGCTCTCGGTCGTGTCCTTGCCGGCCTCGTCCTTAAGGAACGGGGGGCCGAACTTGCGCGTTTCGTCGCCACTCTCCGGACGCTCCACCTTGATGACGTCCGCCCCCAAATCGCCGAGAAGCTGAGTACAGGTGGGACCGGCCATGACCCGCGTCAAATCGAGGACGCGCACGCCTCCGAGCGGCCCGGGCATCGCGTTAAGGCCTCGTCGCGGCGCGCACACAGGCCGCGGATTTGGGTGCGAGGGGATGGTCCATCGTGTGCGGCGCCAGCGTTCCCTATCGAACCCCTGTCGAACCGAAATCCGTTCCATCCCGAGGCGCGAACGGAACGAAACCCACGCCCGCCCCCCGGGACGCGGCCAGGCGCGCCCGCCGGCTGCCGTCTTATATCCGAGCGGGGCGGCGGTGAACAGCGCTCTCCGGGCCATCGCGGGCGATGGCCGCTTCGGCGAGCCAGCCACCTTTTCCGATCGGCCGCCCACCCGGAAACCGGCTCTCGAATCGGACGTCGAGCAGGCCAAAGTCCTCGCAGAGGTTCGGGATAAGACTTCAAGGTCTTGATGCAAAGCAATTCTCAGAGATTAGCCTGGAGTCGAGGAGGGGGAGCGGCGAGATGTCCAGGGAGTGAGGGGACAGGAGCCCTCCCCCATCCCATCGGGGCAAGCCGCGGGCAGGCGCGGTGAGACGCCGCCGCCTTCTGGGGCGCTTGACTGCGGCGGCCCTGGCGGTGCTTGCCCTTGGGGCGGCCGCCGGCTTCTTCTGGCTGCGGACGTCGCTGCCCCGTTACGACGGAACCATTCCTTTGCCCGGACTCGAGAGCCCAGTCGCGGTGCTCCGCGACGCGCGCGCCGTGCCCCACATCTTCGCCCGCTCAACCGAGGACGCGTATTTCGGCCTGGGGTTCGTCCATGCCCAGGACCGCCTGTGGCAGATGGAGTTCCGGCGCCGCCTCGGCGCCGGGCGCCTGGCGGAGGTGCTGGGCCCACGGCTCGTACACACGGACCGGTTCATGCGGGCACTGGGCCTCGACCGCGCGGCCGCCAAGAGCCTCGCCTTCCTCGACGAGGTCTCATTGAAGGCGCTCACGGCGTACGCCGCCGGCGTGAACGCGTACCTCGCCACCCGCCGCGGGGCGTTGCCGCCGGAGTTCGTGCTCCTGCGGGCTCCCGCGCCCGAGCCCTGGACGCCCTCCGACTCGATCGTTGTCCTCAAGCACATGGCCTGGGCGCTCGCCGGGAACGCGCGGGACGAGCTCTTGAGGGCCGAGCTCGCCGGGCGGCTAACGGAGGGGCAGATCGGCGCCCTGTGGCCCTCCTATCCCGGCGACGGCCCGGTCGCTCTCCCCGACCTCGCGGCGCTTGAGGAGCGCCCGCGGTTGGGCCGCCTGCTCGCGTTCGGGCCGGGGGCCGGCGAGGTCGCCGGGAAGGGCTCGAACGCCTGGGTCGTCGCGGGCCGCCGCAGCGAGACCGGCAAGCCGTTCCTCGCCAACGACCCGCATCTGGATCTCGCAGCGCCCTCCCCTTGGTACTTTGCCCACCTCGAGGCGCCAGGGTTCAAGGTCGTGGGAGGCACGCTTGCCGGCGTTCCCGTGGTCGTGCTCGGCCACAACGGCCGCATCGCCTGGGGGTTAACGACGACGTACGCCGACGTGCAGGACCTGTTCATCGAACGTGTCCACCCGGAGGATCCCGGCCGGTACCTGGCACCCGGGGGGTCGCGCCCGTTTGCCGTCCGCGAGGAGACCATCCGCGTCAAAGGAGGCGAAGAGGTCGTCATCCGCGTGCGCGAGACCCGCCACGGCCCCGTGGTCGTGGGGACCGTCGCCCCTGCCGGGAAGGCCAAGCATCAGGGAGAGGTGCTGGCGCTCGCCTGGACGACGCTCGCCGAGGACGACCTGTCCTTCCAGGCCGCGGTCAAGCTCAACCGGGCGCGGGACTGGGAGACCTTCGTCACCGCCGCGCGGGACTTTGGCGGCCCGCCGCAGACCATCGTCTACGCGGACGTCGAGGGCAACATCGGCTTCTACGCCGCCGGCCGGGTCCCGACGCGCAGGCGCGGCGACGGCTCGGTCCCGGTGCCGGGCTGGACCGGCGCGTACGATTGGGAGGGCTCCATTCCGTTCCAAGGCCTGCCCCACGGCTTGAACCCGGAGTCCGGCGTGATCGTTACGGCCAACAACAAGATCGTGCCCGACAGCTATCCCTACTTTCTTACCCGCGACTGGCCGCCGCCCTACCGGGCGCGCCGGATCGGGGCGCTCGTCGCCGGCCTCGCGCGGCACGGGCTCGAAAGCTTCCGCCGCATCCAGGGAGACGTCACCTCCCTCATGGCACGAGAGATGGTTCCCTACCTGCTGGCGGCGGAGCCCCGGACGCCACTCGCCGCGGCGGCCCGGGACCTCCTCGCCGGCTGGGACGGCGCCATGGGCGCGGACCGGCCGGAACCTCTCGTCTTCGCCGCCTGGTACAGGGAGCTGACGCGGCTCGTCTACGCCGACGAACTTGGTCCGTCGTTCCCGCGCGCCTGGTCCTTCCGGCCGCTCTTCATGAAGGCCGTTCTCGCCGGCGATCAGGGCGCGTGGTGCGACGACGTGACGACCGCACAGCCCGAGAGTTGCGAGTCCCTCGCGGCCGAGGCGCTGGACCGGGCCGTGGCCTTCCTCGCCGAGCGCTATGGAGGCGACCCGCAAGGCTGGCGTTGGGGCGAGGCCCACCCGGCCCACCACGCGCACCGGGGCATCGGCGGCTGGCCACTCATCGGGCGCGTTTTCGATATCGTCCTCCCCGGCGGCGGCGACCCCTTCACCGTCAACGCCGGGGGTTACCGGCTCGGCGACGCCGAGCGACCGTTCGTTGTGGGGCACGGCCCCAGCATGCGCGCACTTTATGACCTCGCCGACCTCGAGCGCTCGCTCTTCGTCCATGGTACCGGGCAGTCGGGCAATGCCCTTTCTCGGCACTATCGGGACTTCGCCGAGGCCTGGCGCGACAACCGGCCGTTCCGGATTCCCACCCGGCGGGAGGAGGTCGAGGCCCAGGCGCTCGGCCGCCTGGCGCTGGTCCCCGCGCCTTAGGGGATCCGCCCGGCCGGGCTTGCGCTAAGATAGGGCGGGGCTGGCGGGCTTTCCGAGACAAGGAAACGACCTTGAGGATCTTCCGGTTCCGGCGCGGCCGCACACCGCTTCTCATCAGCATGCCCCACGTCGGCACGCACGTGCCGCCCGAGCTGGTCCACCGCTTCTCGCCGGAGGCGCTCATCCTCCCCGACACCGACTGGCACCTGGAGCAGCTTTACGACTTCGCAGGCGAGGTGGGCGCGGGTCTTCTCATAGCCACCCACGCCCGCTACGTGGTCGACCTCAACCGCCCGCCCGACGACAAGCCGCTGTATGCGGGAGCCGACAACACCGAGCTCTGCCCCACCACGAGCTTCGAGCGGGCGCCGATCTACCTCAAGGGCGACGTGCCCGACGAGAAGGAGATCGCTCGCCGAACCGAGACCTACTGGCGGCCCTATCACGACAAGCTCGCGGCCGAACTCCGCGCGCTCAAGGAAGAGTTCGGCGTCGCCGTCATGCTCGAGGCGCACTCGATCCGATCGCGCCTGCCCCGGTTCTTCGAGGGCAAGCTGCCGGACCTCAACCTCGGCACCGCCGACGGGGCAAGCGCGAGCGGTGAATTCGCCGAGCGCCTTTTCGAGGTCTGCCTGAGCGCGGGCGACTTCACCACGGTCCTCAACGGCCGCTTCAAGGGCGGTTACATCACCCGGGCCTATGGGCGGCCGGCGAACGGAATCCACGCGGTCCAGCTGGAACTCGCCCAGTGCACCTACATGGAGGAAGAGCCGCCCTTCCTCTTCGTCCGCGAGCGGGCCGCAAAGCTCCGCCCGGTGCTGAGGTCGCTCGTCGAGAACATGGTGGCCTGGGCGGAAGAGTGGGCGGCAAGACCAGACTAGGGCGCCGCCCACCGGCGCCCGGCGTTCCCCCGGGGCAGTGGTCGGTCACCGGCCACACCGACGCGACGCCGTACCACGACGATCCGGGGCCGAACGGTGAGAAAGACCGACCGCGAACCGCTGATCGCGAACGATCCCTTGTCACCGTCGAGCTCTCCGGATCGGTATTGTACTTGTGAGAGAAAACCGCGCGAGGATCCAGCCGAAGGTGTCTTCGACCAGCCGACGAAGCCCCACGCCGTCCGCGCCCCGGGATGCCGACGCCGCCTTTAGCTTCGCCGACCCGCTACGGGACGCCGAGATGTATGAGGGCGTGGTCCTCCGCCGCGCCGTCGCCTACGTCGTGGACGTGGTCCTCCTCGCCGGGCCGCTGGTGGTTGCCCACGTCGTGGGCGGCGCTCTAGGGTTTTTCACCTTCGGGCTGGTAAGCCCCCTCGTCGCGTTGGCCCTGCCTCTCCTGCCCGTAGCGTATGACGCCTTGCTCATCGGCGGCCCGGGTTCGGCCACCCTGGGCATGAGGCTTCTCGACATCGAGCTCCGGACGCTCGACGGCAGCCGACCCGGTCCTGCGCTCGCGGCTCTCTGGAGCGTGACGTTCGAGGCCTCGGTGCTGGTCACCGGCTGGCTCATCCTGGCGCTGCCCCTCTTCAACGCTCGGCGACGCACCTTGCATGACTTTCTCTGCGGCGTGGTCATGGTGCGGCGCGGCGCCGGCGGGCGGGAAACCGCCTGGAGCGAGTCCCGCAGCCTGTAGGTGGCGGTGGCGAGGACCAGGGCTGACTTGCCGAAGGCGCCGCCGAGGAAGCGCAGGTGGCGGGCGACGCGCTCGCGGACGACCGCCTTGGCCTCCTCCGCCAAGTCCCAAAGTCGGCGGGGCACTCGCGGCTGGGATTGGCGGTAGCGGCGTAGTGGGAGGCGACGTGGGTCGGACGGGTCATCGAGGCAGCAGGCAACCGCTTTCTCGCCGGCGTCAAGATCGCTTGGCAAAGCGCCGCAAGGCGTCCCATCATAGAGCCATGCTGGTCCGCCCGGCCCTGCTATCGCGTCGGCTGGTCCCCGCGGCTTCGTTGCTTTCCGGCCTGCGAAGGGAACGCCCGGCCGGGCCTTCCTTCCGGCCCCGGTAGGTTCCGCATCGCTCCCCTTGCCTAGGCTCTAGGCCTCATGCCTGTCGTCGAACCCACGATCCAGATGTGGGCGATTTTTGCCCTGATCGCGGCGATGACCGTCCTCTACGTCCTGGAAATGGTGGCGCTCGAGCTGACGTCGCTCGGCATCCTCCTCGCGCTGCTGGTGCTTTTCCACGCCCTCCCGGTCCCGGGACCGGACGGCGCCAACCTGCTCGACGCGGAACGTCTCCTCCAAGGCTTCGCCGACCCTGCCCTCATCACGGTGCTGGCGCTCCTCGTCATCGGCCAAGGAATGGCGCGCACCGGCGCCCTCGACCGTACGGCCCGCTTCGTCACCGCCGCGGGCGGCGGCCACCCGTGGCGGTCCACGGGCCTCGCCCTAGGTTTCGTTCTCGGGATCAGCGCGTTCCTCAACAACACGCCGGTCGTCGTGATCTTCATCCCTATCATGCAGGCCCTGGCCGAACGGCTCGACCGGTCGCCGAGCGGCATGATGATTCCGCTGAGCTTCGCCGCCATCCTCGGCGGGATGACGACGCTCATCGGCTCCAGCACCAACCTCCTCGTGTCGAGTTCCCTCGTTGAGGTCGGAGAGAAGGGGTTCGGCTTCTTCGGCTTCACGGTGCCGGGCCTGGCGCTCGCACTGCCGGGCCTCGCCTACGTGCTGCTCATAGCGCCCCGGCTGCTTCCGGATCGCGCCTCGCTCGCCGGAGCACTCATCGGCAGCGGAGGCAGGCAGTTCATCGCCCAGTTGACCGTCGCGGAAGGCTCGCGGCTAGCGGGGGAAAGCGCGGTCGGCGGTTTCTTCCCCCGCCTGCAAGACATGACGGTGCGTCTGATCCAGCGCGACGAGCACGCCTTCGTACCGCCCTTCGAGGGCATCACCATCCGGCCGGGCGACGTGATCGTCGTCGCCGCCACTCGGAAGGCCCTGAGTGAGGCGCTCGCCGGCGATCGCGGCCTGCTCCGGCCGGAGGCGGACGGCACGGGCGGCGACGGCCCAGAGGGGGAGGAGGCGCAGCGCGCCGGCGACCAGGTGCTGGCCGAGGCGATGGTGACGCCCGCCTCACGCATGATCGGGCAAAACCTGGAACAGATCGGCTTCCGCCACAGGTACCACTGCATCGTGCTGGGGCTCCAGCGACGTTCCCGAATGATCCGCGCCCGGATGACCGAGATCCGGCTCGAGGCCGGCGATGTGCTCCTCATCCAGGGCCATGCCGACGACATTCGGGCGCTCAGGGCGACCCCGGACGTGCTTCTCATGGAGTGGTCGGCGACGGAACTGCCGTCGCCGGCATTCGCCCGCCGCGCCGGGCTCATCTTCCTCGGTGTCGTGCTCATGGCGGCGACGGAGGTGGTGCCGGTGGTCGTGGCCGCGGTCGGAGGCGCGGCGGCGATGGTCGCCTCAGGGGCGCTCAACGTTCGCCAAGCGGCCCGCGCCATCGACCGGCGGCTGATCATGATGGTGGGCGCGGCGCTGGCCCTGGGCGCGGCACTCCAGGAGACCGGCGGCGCCGCTTATCTCGCGCAGGCGCTCCTTGGCGCGCTCGAAGGGGCCGGTCCAGCGGTCGTCCTCTCCGCGCTCTTCCTCTTGGTCGCGCTCATGACCAACGTCCTCAGCAACAACGCCTGCGCGGTGCTGTTCACACCCATCGCGGTGAGCGTCGCCCACGGCCTCGGGGCGGAGCCCTTGGTGTTCGCGGTCGCCGTCGTGCTGGCCGCGAACTGTTCCTTCGCCTCGCCGATCGGCTATCAGACCAACCTCCTGGTCATGGCGCCGGGGCATTACCGCTTCTCGGACTTTCTCGGCGCCGGTCTGCCCCTGGTCATCCTCCTTTGGATTGCCTTCTCGATCTTCGCGGCGTGGTATTATGGTCTGGTCTGAGCCACGCGGGATCCGCCCGGGTCGGCTCTCCGCCGCGGGCATGGATACGCGGGGCTCAGCCCGGCCCGTCCGGACCATGGCTTCGCCACCGCCAATGAGCCCCCGTTTCTTCTTCGCCACCCTCTCCCAACCCTGTCCTTACCTGCCGGGGCGGTCGGAGCGGAAGATCGTGACCGAGATCGCCGGTCGGGACGCGCCGACGCTGTATGACAGGCTGGTCCGTGGGGGCTACCGGCGCAGCCACGGCGTGGCCTACCGGCCGGCGTGCCTCGGCTGCGACGCCTGCGTGCCTGTCCGCATACCGGTTGCCGACTTCCGACCCGGCCGGTCGATGCGGCGCGTGCTCAAAGTGAACGCCGACCTTGAGGTAGAGGAGCGCCCGGCGACGGTGACGGGCGAGCAGTACGCCCTGTTCCGGCGCTACGTCCGTGCCCGTCACGCCGACGGGGGCATGACTTTCATGGATTTCAGCGACTACCGGGCGATGGTGGAGGAAACGCCGGTCCACACCACGGTGTTCGAGTTCCGTGACGGGCAAGACCGGCTCATCGCGGTGGCCCTCACCGATCTCATCGCGGACGGCCTGTCGGCCAGCTACATGTTCTTCGACCCCGACGCGTCCCGGCGCAGCCCGGGGACGTTCGTCGTCCTGTGGCATGTGGACGAGGCACGGGCCCGGGGCCTCTCGTTCGTCTACCTCGGCTATTGGATCGCCGGCTGCCAGAAGATGGCGTATAAGGCGCGCTTCCAGCCTCTCGAGGCCCTAGGACCTGAGGGCTGGCGCCGTCTCAATGAGCCCGCGTCCGCCGGGCCGGCCCGGGCGCCATCTTCGGGTTGCGCCGCCGGCCGTACGGTGCAATGCTTGGGGACGCCATGAGAACCGGCGCTCTGCCGGTCGGACGACAGCGAAGCTCAGACGAAAAAGTCACGGGAGGACTCATCATGGCAAGCAAGAGGCAGAGGAAGGGCCTGGTCACGAGGCGCCAGGTGGTGAAGGCCGCGGGCGCGGTCGGCGTGGCGGCCAGCGTCGGCCCGTTCGTCATCACGCGTCCCGCGCGGGCGGC
>JBHICW010000022.1:0-16183 GCA_046759785.1 Alphaproteobacteria bacterium | reverse complement strand
TTGGCCACGTCCTGGGGCGTGGTCACGCGCTTGAGCGCCATCTCATCGACGTACTCCTGGTAGACCTGGTCGAAGGTCCGGCCGCGGGCGCGCGCCTTCTCATCGCACAGGCGCTCCATCCGGGGCGTCTCCACGATCCCGGGGCAGACCACGTTGACGTTGATCCCGTACTCGCCGACGTCGAGCGCCACGGTGCGGGTAAGCCCCCTGACGGCCCACTTCGACGAGCTGTAGGCGGTGCGGTACTTGTAGCCCCGGAGCCCGGAGGTTCCCCCGATGTTGACGATCTTGCCGCTTCGCTGGGCGATCATGGTGGGCAGGACGTGCTTGATGGGCAGATAGGTCCCGCGCAGGTTCACCGCGATGACGTGGTCGAAGTCGGCTTGCTCGATCTTCCAGACGGGGGTCTCGATGGGGCCGGTGACGCCAGCGACGTTGACCAGGATGTCGATGCGGCCGTCGAAGGCGGCGAGGGTCCGCTCGACCATGGCCACAACCTGGGGTTCGACGGTCACGTCCACAGGCACGACCTCGGCCCGACGGCCTATGCCTCGCGCCTTCGTCGCCACCTCCTCGAGCGGGGCGGCCTCCCGGGCGGCGAGGACGAGATCCGCCCCCTCGCGCGCGAGCGTGAGGCTGATCGCCGCGCCCATACCCTTCGCCGCGCCGGTCACGATGGCCACCTTGTTCTCCAGTTTCATGCGCCTTTTCCTCCCTTTGGCTCACGGCCGTCGGCGACGGCGCCGTAGCCGCCGCCGCCACAGCTCTCGAGGATGATCCGGTCGTCCCTCTCAAGCCGGACGTGGGTCTTGCCCGGGAGGTCGACGCGCTCCCCGGAGGCCTTGACGAGAGTGACCTGGAATGGTGCGCCGGGCTCTCCTCCCTGGAGACCGTAAGGGGGCACGACACGGCGCTCGAACATGGTCGTGAGCCCCATCTGCGGACCGAGCACGCGGTACTCGCGCACGAGACCCTCGCCGCCGCGATGGGTTCCGGCGCCGCCCGAATATCGCCTGAGGGACTGGCGCTCCACCCGGATCGGATACTCGGCCTCGACGACCTCGGCCGGGGTGTTCATGACGTTCGACATATGGACGCGCAGCACCGACATGCCGTCGCGGTCGTGGCGCGCGCCCTCGCCGCCGCCATGGGTCTCGTAGAAAGTGGTCCAGCGACCGTCGCGGGGGTGCCGTCCGCTGAAGAGCAACAGCCCTGAGGTCGTGGGCCCACCCGCCGAGAGACGCTCGGGCACTGCGGCCTCCAGGGCCCGGAAAATGGCGTCGGCGATCCGCTGCGCCGTCTCGTGGTTGCCGCCGACGACCGGCCGCTCGGGCGGCGGGTCGAGGAGGGAGCCCGGTCGCGTGACGATGGTGAGGGGTCGATAGCAGCCGCCGTTGGGCTGGATGTCGGGGCCGGCGAGGGCCTTGACGGCGTAGAACACCGAGGCGGCGGCGATGAAGGGCGTGGTGTTGAGCGGCCCGGGCACCGCGTCGTCGGTAGGCGAGAAGTCGAAGGCGGCTCGCCCACGCTCGAGCGCGATGCGCACGCGCACGGCGACCGGCGCGCCCCCGGCGCCGTCGTCGTCGAGCCAGTCCTCGCCCTCGTAGGTGCCCTGGGGGAGGGCGGAGAGCGCCGCCTTCATCTGCCTCTCCGACTGGTCGTGGAGGGCGGCCGCGGCCGCCTGCACCGTGGCCGTGCCGTGACGGCGGAACAGCTCGTGCATCCGCCGCTCGCCGGCGCGGGTCGCCGCCATCTGGGCCAGGATGTCGCCTTCCCGCTCGTCGGCGCCGCGCAGGTTGGCGAGGATTAGATTGAGCTTCTCCCGGTCGGGCCCGTCGGCCGCGAACAGCCTGAGCGGCGGAATGCGCAAGCCTTCCTGCCACGCGTCCTTGGCGTCGGGGACGTAGCTCCCCGGCACCGCCCCTCCGATGTCGGCCCAATGGGCGAGGTTCACCGCGAAGGCCTGGAGCTTCCCGTCGGCGTAGACGGGCCGGACGGCCTTCACGTCCGGCAGGTGGTTGCCGCCGATCTCGGGAAGGTTCAGGAACCACACGTCGCCGGGCGCGAGCCGCTCGGGGGGAACGCGCTTCAGGAACTCCTTCACCGTGAAACTCATGACGCCCATGTGCATGGGGATGTCGCGGCCCTGGGCGATAAGCTCCCCGGTCATGTCGGTGAGGGCCGAGGACAGGTCGCCGGCCTCGCGGAGAAGCGGCGAGCGCGCCGAGCGCACGACCACGAGCGACATTTCCTCGGCGATCGCTGAGAGGGCGTTGCGGATGACCTCGACGGTGAAGGGATCGACCCGGGCGGTCATGTCGGCTCTCCGATGTCGAGGTGGAGGTGGCCGTGCCCGTCCGCCCAGGCGGCGGTGCCGGGGCTCACGACGGTGGTCGACCAGGCGTCCTCGATCACCGCCGGGCCCGCGATCCTCTGGCCTTCGCCAAGGTCGTCACGCTGGAGGCGGGGCGTCGGTACCGGCGCGTCGGCCCCGAACCAGCAGGGCGTGGTCGCGGTCGGCGCCGCCACCTTGGCGCCGGGCGCCGGCGGCAGCCGGTCGAGCCCGTGGCGCGGCGGGGCCGAGACCTTAAGCCGGAGGGCCTCGAGCTCCCAGGGCTCGTCGGTCGCGAAGCCATAAAGACGCCGGTGGAGCGTCTTGAAGTCGGCGTCGAGGCGGGCGGCCTCGGCCGGTGCTGTGTAAGGAACCTCGACGGCATAGCTCTGGCCGGTGTAGCGGATTGCGGCGACATCGTCGGCGCGGAGCTCTTCCGAGCCGTAGCCTGCCGCGAGCAGGGGCGCGGAAAGGCGGGCAATGAGCTCGTGGCGGAGTGCGGCCAGGCGCTCGGCGTCCCAGCTCCGGCTTAACATGCGCACCGTCTGCTGCTGCGCGTATCCGAACTCGGCGGTGAGGCAGCCGAGCGCCGAGAAGACGCTGGAGAGGCACGGAACCACAACCCGCGAAATTCCGAACTCGCGGGCGAGCGCGGCGGCGTGCATCGGCCCCGCGCCCCCGAAGGCAAGGAGGGTGCAGGCCCGAGCGTCGACGCCGCGCTCGACCGTGACGCGGCGGAGCGCCCGCGCCATGTTCGCGTTGGCGACGCGGACGACGCCGAGCGCCGCCGCGTGTACCTCCACCTCGAATGCCGCGGCGAGGCCGGCGAGTGCCTCGTGCGCTCGGCCTGGGTCGAGGCGCACGCTCCCGCCCAGGGGACGCTCGGTGCCGAGGTAGCCGAGGAGAACGTTCGCGTCGGTGACCGTCGGCCGGGTTCCGCCGAGGCCGTAGCAGGCGGGGCCGGGTTCCGCGCCGGCGCTTTCGGGGCCGACCCGGATCGCGCCGGCCTCGACCCGAACGATCGAGCCGCCGCCCGCGCCGATCGACTGCACCGCCACCATGGGCTGCCGCACTGGGCGGCCGGCGAGCCAACCCTCGCTCATGATCTGTGCCGCGCCGTCGATCACCAATGAGACGTCGGTGGTCGTGCCCCCCATGTCGAAGCTGATGACGTGGTCGAGGCCGAGTTCCGCGGCCACCCGACCGGCGGCGGCGACCCCGGCCGCCGGCCCAGACAGCGCGAGGGCGAGAGGTCGGTCCTTGACGGCCTCTGGCGAGGCCATGCCGCCCGCCGAGTGGAACAGATGTACGCGGGTCCCGTCCTTCGCCCGCTTCAGGAGCTGCTCGACATACCCCGCCGTGTGAGCCATGAGAGCGGCGTTCAGGACCGTGGTACTGGTGCGCTCGTACTCGCGCGCCTCGGGGCTCACCCGGTGCGACAGGGCGACGTGGGAGACCACTCGGTTGAGAAGGGCGCCCAGCCTCTCCTCGTGCCCCTGGTTGGCGTATGCGTGCAGGAGCACGACGGCCACCGCCTCGACGTCGAGCTCCGCCACCTTTTGAGCGACATGGTCGGCGCCGTTGTCCGTGAGCGCCACCAGCACCTGCCCATCCGCGTCCACGCGTTCGCGAACCTCGAGACAGAGCGCATCCGGGACCAGGGGCGAAAGCTTCGGCATGAGGTCCAGCCGGTAAAGCTCGCGGCGGTTTTGGCGGCCGATTGCCAGGGTGTCTGCGAACCCTTCGGTGGTCACCAGTGCCACAGGCGCGAGTCTCTCCTCGACGATCGCGTTGGTGATCAGGGTGGTTCCGTGCATGAGGTCGGCGACGGCTTTCCACGACAGACCCACGGCGGCGAGCCCCGCATCCGCGCTGGCCACCGGGTCGTCCGCCACGGTCCGCACCTTGGCCGGTCTGAGCGTCCCGTCCGGCGGGTTCACCGCGACGACGTCGGTGAAGGTTCCGCCGATGTCGATTCCGACCCGCCAGGTCGCGTTCATGGCGACGAGCCCTCCCGCCCCGCCTCAGACGGCTCCGCCGCCCCCAGACTGCGCAGCCCAGTCTCCAGGCGCCGGGCGCACCGGTCGGCCGCTTCTCGGAGGACGGCCACGACCTGCTTTCGTGGACGGCGCTCCAGGCGTGGTTTGAGTCCCACGACCCCGATGCTGTACACCACGCCGGCGCCTTCAAGCCATAGCGGACAAGCCAGGCTCAAGACGCCGGGGTCGAGCTCGTCGTCGCAGGCGGCGTAACCGTGGGCCCGGACGAGGCCAAGCTCTTGTCGGACCTTTACCCGGTCCGTACACGTCTTCGCCGTGTAGCGGGGAAGCGGTCGGGCGAGCACACGCTCGATCATGTCCTCCGGCTGGTAGGCCACGATCGCCTTTGCCGAGGCGGCCGCATGGGCCGGCATGACCCGGCCCGGCTGCACATAGGACTGGCCTTCGCGCTCGGGTACCGCCAGCGCTACGGAGCGGACGTCGTCGCCCACCAGTTTGGCGACGAACACGGTCTCGCCCAAGCCGGCTACGAGGTCTTCGAGGACGGGGCGGACCAGCGGGGCGACGGTGGCCGGCGCCGCACCCAGGTGCAGCAGGCGGAGCAACCTCGGCCCCAGCACGTAGGTCTTGCTATCCTCGCGCCCTGCGACGAAGCCGACTCCGGCGAGAGCGCGCAGGATCCGATGCACGCTGCCCTTGGGCAGGACCGTCGCCCGCGCGACGTCCGTGAGAGACGAGCCCTCAGGCACGGCCGCCAGCGCCTCGAGAACGGCCGCGTAGCGGGTGAGCGACCCCGGAGGATTGGCCATGGTCGCGCTAAGATGGTTCCGGAATCTAGAAAGCTCTTCCGATTTCCAGAACACCGTAGTCCACTCTGCTCCCGCCGTCAATCGAGGGCGGGCACGGGACTCGCGGGGGCTGGTGGTCGGTCCTGCGCGTGCGCGGGACCTCTTGGCCTGGTGGCCCGAATTCCCGTACGTCGACGGCATTGTGGCGACCGCCTAGCGCTGGCACGCGCGGCGGGCCGGGCCCGCTGGGCTCACGACGGCGTGTCAGCTTGCCTCGGTGCCGAGTCGACCGGACAGATCATGTGCTACCGAGCCCGGACAGATGACGTGTCACCGACAGTGCAAGCTTCACGACTTGACCGCTAACCCCACATCGTGCGTAGATTCACGCCATCCTGAGGTCGCTTTCACTCGGGGTCGCGAACTTGACCAAAGCGTGCAAGGTGGCCGACCTCGCGGGCGACCGGGTCGCGTTCTGATAACCACTGGAAGCACTAGGGAGGACACAATGTTGAAGAAGCTCATGATGACGGTTATGGCGGTGGCCGCCTTGTCGTTCGCCGCCATCCCGCAACAGGCAACTGCGGAGACGGTGCTAAGGGGCACGCTGGACGCCAGCGTCAAGGTGCTCGATCCCATCTGGACGACGTCTTACTCCACGCGCAGCCACGGCTTCATGGTTTACGACACCCTGTTCGGGCTCGACGCGGACTTCAACGTCCAGCCGCAGATGGTCGACACCTACTCGATCAGCGAGGACGCCCTCGTTTACACCTTCACGCTGCGCGACGGCCTGAAGTGGCACGACGGGACGCCGGTGACGTCGGAGGACTGTGTCGCCTCCATCAAGCGCTGGGGGGCGCGCGACGGCATGGGCCAGGAGCTGATGGGGGCGACGGAGAGTCTAGATGTCGTCAACGACAAGACCTTCACGCTGACGTTAAAAGAGCCCTACGGCCTGGTTCTGCTGTCGCTCGCCAAGATTACCTCGAACGTGCCGTTTATGATGAAGAAAGAGCACGCCTTGACGGACCCGCACGAGCAGGTGAAGGAAGTCATTGGCTCGGGACCCTTCAAGTTCGTCAAGGAGGAGTTCTCTCCTGACACCGTCGCGGTGTACGTCAAAAACGAGGATTACGTTCCGCGTGACGAACCGGCCAGCAACAGTGCCGGTGGCAAGGTACCGCGGGTCGACCGGGTCGAGTTCGTGTGGATTCCGGATCCGACCACCACTGTGAACGCTCTGATTGCCGGCGAGATCGACTACATGCAGCTCCCGCCGGTGGACTTCCTCTCGAAGTTGGAGGAGACGGAGGGCGTGACGGTCGAAATCTTTGACCCGCTCGGCAATCAGCCTTTGATCAGGCCCAACCACCTGCAGCCGCCGTTCGACAACCCCAAGGCGCGTCAGGCGCTGCTCTGGATAACGGACCTGGACACCTCCTTGCGGGCCGCGGTGGGCAATGATCCGAAAATGTTCAACGTTTGCCCCTCCATGTACCCGTGCGGCACGCCATTTTCGTCCGACATTGGCTCCGAGGCGCTGTTGAAGCAAGACTTCGAGAAAGCGAAGCAGCTCCTGGCGGAGGCCGGGTACAAGGGCGAACCCATCGTCGTCCTGCACGCCACGGACGATTATGTCATCAGCAACCAGACGCTGGTCACGGCACAAAACCTTCGCAACGCCGGCGTCAACGTCGAGATGCAGGCGATGGACTGGTCGACGCTCGTCTCCCGCCGGGCGATGAAGACGAAACCGGAGGAGGGCGGCTGGCATATCTTCCAGACCTGGTTTAACGGCCCCGACTTCTTGAACCCGGTCGAACACATGGCCATTGGGGGCGGTTGCGAGAATGCATGGTTCGGCTGGCCGTGCGACGAGGAGATCGAAAAGTTGCGCACAGCCTTCGCCAGGGAGCCTGATCTGGCGAAGCAAAAGGAAATTGCACAAGCGATCCAAGAGCGGGCGTATGAGCAGGTCAGCTACGTCCCGCTTGGCACGTACTACCAGCCGGTGGCGTACCGATCGGATCGGCTGGAGGGTTTGGTCAAGAGCCCGGTGCAGCTCTTCTGGAACGTCAGTAAGAAGTAGGGAGGCTGAGCCGCGTCCGCAGCATAACCAGAAGATAAAAAAACGCGGATGTACGCGTATGTTTTGAGACGTCTTTTGGCCACCATCCCCGTCGCGGGGGTGGTGGCCGTCTTTGTGTTTTTGCTGTTGCACTTGGCGCCGGGGGATCCGGCGGCGGTGATCGCCGGCAACTACGCCATGCCCGAGGATGTCGCCCGCATTCGCGCCAAGCTCGGCCTCGACGAGCCGGTCCACCTCCAGTTCACCACGTGGATTTGGCACCTTCTGCAAGGCGACCTCGGCGATTCGATTTTTTCCGACATTCCTGTGACGAGGCTCATCGGCCAGCGGCTGGAACCGACGCTGTCCCTCGCCGTCACAAGCATGATCGTTGCCATTGTGCTTGCGGTGCCGATGGGGGTCTTGGCGGCGTGGCGAGCGGGGAGCTGGATCGACTACCTGGTCATGATCTTTGCCGTGCTCGGTTTCTCCATTCCCGTTTTTGTGATCGGCTACATCCTGATTTACGGCTTTTCTATTCAGGTGCAAATATTCCCGGTGCAGGGCTTCGTCAGCATCAGCGAGGGCGTGCTGCCGTTTCTGCGCAGCATCACCCTGCCTAGCTTCGCCTTGGGCCTCCTGTACGCGGCGTTGATCGCGCGCATCACGCGGGCGAGCGTGCTCGAGGTATTGGCACAGGATTACATCCGCACGGCACACGCGAAGGGCCTGAGTTCCCGCGTCGTCCTCAACCGGCACGCGGTGAAGAACGCCGCTGTTCCCATCGTTACCATCATCGGCATCGGCATCGCCTTGCTGCTCGGCGGCGTCGTGGTTACGGAAAGCGTGTTCAACATCCCAGGTTTGGGACGGCTCGTCGTCGACTCCATCCTTCATCGCGACTATCCCGTCATCCAGGGGCTCATTCTGATGTTCGCGGGCGTCTACCTGCTGATCAACCTGATTGTTGACATTTCTTATACGTTCCTCGACCCGCGTATCCGATATTAGCCGAGTGGCGGCGTAAATGGTTGCGACGTTCGGCGATACTTCGTTCGAGGAAAGAAAAGGGCGGCTGGTCCGTTTCCGAGACTTCACGCGGCGCCATCCCACTGTGGTTGGGGGCCTGGTGGTGCTTATAGGGATGGGGATCGTGTCGGTTGCCGCGCCCTATCTGAGCTCGGATCCGTTCGATTTGAACCCGATAAACCGCCTCAAGCCACCGTCAGCGGAAGACTGGTTCGGCACCGACATGCTGGGCCGTGACATTTACAGCCGGACACTGCACGGGAGCCGAATCTCGCTCACCGTTGGGTTGAGCGTCGCCGTTTCGGCCACCCTCATCGGCCTTTTCATCGGGCTGGTCTCCGGTTACAGCCGCGCCGTCGACGCCGTCATGATGCGGGTCATGGACGGCCTGATGGCGATACCCGAGATTCTCATCGCCGTTGCGCTGGTGGCCATCACCAGCGCCAGCGTCGAGAACGTGATCATGGCGATTACCATCCCCGAAGTGCCGCGCGTCGCCCGCCTGGTGCGGAGCGTCGTTCTCACCATCCGGGAACAGCCCTACGTGGAGGCGGCAGTTTCCGTTGGCACGAGCCTTCCGAAAATCCTTGTCCGTCACATCCTACCCAACACGGTCGCGCCGCTCGTCGTGCAAGCGACGTACGTCTGCGCCGCGGCGGTGATTACCGAAGCCCTCCTCGGGTTTATCGGCGCCGGCACGCCGCCGGAAATACCGAGCTGGGGCAACATCATGGCCGAGGGGCGGATGTACTTTCAGCTCGCGCCCTGGATCATTTTCTTCCCGGGGATCTTCCTGACTGTCACCGTCCTGGCGGTGAACGTCATGGGTGACGGCTTGCGGGACATGTTGGATCCGCGCCTGGCGCGGCAGATGTAGGCCGATGAACGAAGCTGCCTCGACCCACGCCATGATGAAGCCGGCGGGAATGGACCATCCGGTCCTGGAGGTTGACGATCTCAGGGTCCGTTTTTACACGCGCGACGGTATCGTGCGCGCCGTCGACGGCATTTCCTTCAACCTGAATCGCGGCGAGACGCTGGGCATCGTCGGGGAATCGGGTTGCGGCAAGAGTGTAACTGCATTGTCGATCATGGGCCTCGTCCCTCGGCCGCCGGGCAGGATCGAAACCGGGACGATCACCCTCGAAGGCCGCAACCTTCTGAACCTGTCCGGGACCGAGATGCGCGCTGTCCGCGGCAACGAGATTTCCATGATCTTTCAGGAGCCGATGACGTCGCTGAATCCGGTGCTGACCGTCGGCTTCCAGATCACCGAGTCTTTGATGCTGCATCAGGGTCTTTCCAAGAAAGAGGGGTTTGAGAGGGCCGTGGAGTTCTTGGAACTGGTGCGCATTCCCGACGCGGCGCAGCGGGCAAAGGAATACCCCCATCAGATGTCCGGCGGTATGCGCCAGCGTGCGATGATCGCCATGGCGTTGTCGTGCAACCCGAAGGTGTTGATCGCGGACGAGCCTACGACGGCGCTCGACGTCACCATCCAGGCACAGATCCTGGAGCTGATGCTGCGGCTCAAAGCGAGGCTTGGGACCGCGATCATCATGATCACGCACGACCTGGGCGTAATCGCGGAAGTGGCCCAGCGGGTCGTGGTCATGTACGCCGGGCGTAAGGCGGAAGAGGCGCCCGTGCGCGACCTCTTTGATCAGCCCCTGCACCCCTATACCCGTGGCCTGATGGCGTCGATCCCGCGCCTCGATCCTACGGCCGGGGCGGAAACGACGGGGCGGCGCCTCGACGAAATCCCCGGTGTCGTCCCGTCGCTGAGGGAGGAGATCGTCGGCTGCGCGTTCGCGCCGCGTTGCACCTTCGCGACCCATCGCTGCCGCAGCGAGGGGCCGCCGCTGGAAGAAAAGGCGCCCAGCCATTGGGCAGCCTGCTGGGAAACCGACCGCGTGAGGTCAACCGCCCATGCCTGAAACCGCTGCGGACGCCACCGGCGGCAGCAACGGGCCCGAGCCGGTTCTCGAGGTGAGGGACCTCAGGAAGTATTTCCCTGTGCGCGGGGGCGTCTTTTCGCGCCCGCTCGGTCGGGTGTTGGCTGTGGACGGGGTCTCGTTTTCGATTCAAAAGGGCGAAACGTTGGGCCTCGTCGGCGAAAGCGGCTGCGGCAAGACGACGGTGGGCAAGACGGTTCTGCGGCTCATGGAGCCGAGCGGAGGCGAGATCAGGCTCGAGTCGAAAGATATCACCCGCCTGAGTGAAACCGAGCTGCGCCCCGTCCGGCGCCAAATGCAGATCATTTTCCAGGACCCGTATTCGTCGTTGAACCCGCGCATGTCGGCGGGCGAGATCGTTGGCGAGCCGTTGGAGAACTACGGGCTCGCAAAGGGCAGGGACAAGGAAGAGAAGGTCGAAGCCCTTTTCAACCGCGTCGGCCTCAGCCGCGAGCACATGCCGAAGCGTCCCCACGAGTTTTCCGGTGGCCAGCGCCAGCGGCTCGGCATCGCCAGGGCGGTAGCTTTGAACCCAAGTCTCATCGTCGCCGACGAGCCGGTTTCGGCGCTGGATGTTTCCGTCCAGGCGCAGGTCATCAACCTGCTGGTGGATTTACAGGAGGAGTATCGCCTGGCGTACCTCTTCATTACGCACGACCTCGCCGTGGTCGAGCACATCAGCCACCGAATCGCCGTCATGTATCTCGGCAAGATCGTCGAGCTCACCGACAAGAAGACGCTCTTTACGACCCCGCTTCATCCCTATACCGAGGCCTTGTTGGCGGCGGTACCGATCCCTGATCCGGAGGTGAAGCGCGAACGCGTCGTGTTGGAAGGTGATGTGCCGAGCCCGACAACCCCGCCGACCGGCTGCCGTTTCCACACACGCTGCCCCTATGCGGAGGAGCGGTGTCGCCTGCGAGAACCGCCGCTCAGGGAGGTGCAGCCGGGCCACTCGGTGGCGTGTCATTTGCGTGAGCCGGGAGCGCCGCCAAAGCCCCTGACCAAAGTCGGGGCTTCGGGGGCAGCCTCTGCCGCGATCTAACGAACCCACTCCCCCACACCCGACAGAAGGAACGAGTCTCCATGGTGAGGGACCGCACGTCGCTCGCGCATCCCCAAGCGCGCCGGTAGCGGCTTAGGTAGCGGGCGTGAGCGGCCGTCGTGCCCGACCGACCACTGGCGAGCTCGACCAGCGCTCCGGCTGGCGCACCCAGCCGCGTGGCTGGCCCTCCACTGTAACCACCGGGCGTTCGACCTGTCCGCGTGGCGAGCTTGAGAACCGCCTGGACGCTGAGGAGAGAAGCGTCGGCCTGCCCCCGCTGACCGCCGGATGGCGATCGACGAACGCGCGCTCGCGCCCATCGCACAGGGCTCGACGACCCCGGCAACAGATGCTGGCTTTCTCGGTGCCGCTCGACCTTGGGGGTTCTCTCCGGATGCATCCGGAACGGTCGTTCGTGGCCGTGGGTACGAGAGTCTCGTTCACTAGGTCAGCGACGTAGCTGAATCGCAGGTGCGCTGCCCGCTCTATCCATGGCTGCCGATCGGTAAGAGTCGGACGCGAATGCGCGTTTCCTCGAGGACGACGATGCTCCCTTGTTCGAGAAACTCGGTCACCGCCGCAAGGTTGGCCATCAGGAGGCTAACCTGACGTTGGGGATTCCGTTCGGAAGGACTCCGGAAAAGGATGAGCGAAGGCCTCGTCTCTCGGCGCAGGCTCAAAAGGGTACCAAAATCCGTATCGGCGGAGATCAGCACGCGGCCCTCCTGAGCCGCCCGCTCGAAGATCGCCTCGTCGTCCGCCTTTTGAATTCCGTACTCACGCACGTGGACCGCGTCATGGCCGCCGTCCCGCAGCATTTCGGCAACCAGGGGAGACAAGGCGGCGTCGATCAGGAATCTCACGGCCGGCGTGCTAGAGGAATCTCACGTTCGCGTACGGCCTCCGCGGCATAGCGGAGCGCTTCCCGGATGTCCTCCCGCTCCAGGTCGGGATACGCCTTCAAGATCTCGTCTTCGTGCATACCGTCGGCAACCATCCCGACGACCGCCGCCACCGGGATTCGCATGCCCCGAATGCAGGGAGCCCCTCCCATTTGCCGGGGGTTGACGGTGATCCGCGTGAACTTCATCGAGCCGGCCTCCAACGCGATTCTCGTCGTCTCCATTATACCTCAGAACTCAACCACGGTTTCGGAACACAGGGCCTGCTCGCGCGACGCCCGCGGGTGGGCCCGCACGGACCGCGGCCGAAAGGGAGGGCGGGACAGCCGGGAGCCCGCGTCCGTTCCGCCCAGCCTGTGGCGTGTCTGGTAGCGTCACGCCTCGCACCTATCTAATGAGAGGGGGTCATCGGCTCAGGGAGGCCCGATGAAACGTTTTGCTCTCGCCGCTGCCCTCGTCATCGGCCTCATATCGCCGGCCTGGGCGGACTTCGCCGCCGGCGTCGAGGCCTACGATGGGGGCGACTACGCCACCGCGCTCAGCGAGTGGCGCCCGCTCGCCGAGCAGGGCGATGCCGAGGCCCAGATTGCGCTTGCCAACATGTATCTGTTCGGCGTCGGCGTCCGGCAGGACTATCGCGAAGCGGCGAAGTGGTACCGGCGGGCGGCGGAGCAGGGCGAGGTCATCGCCCAGATCAACCTGGGCGAGCTTTACGCGACGGGGCGCGGCGTCGCCAAGGACGACGTCCTCGCCTACATGTGGTTCAGTCTCGCGGCCGCTGACGGCCATCCTTACGCCGAGGTGGCGCGCGATGAGCTTGCCCCACGCATGACGCCTGATCAGGTCGCGAGGGCCGAGGAACTCGCCCGAGCGTGGACGCCCAAAGCCCCGTGAAGGCCCCTCGCGCTCGCATGTGCCTTGCGTGGCGCCGGCGCCCGTGCCGGCCCAGGCCGCCGGGCCGCCGGTTCGCGACGCCTGTCCTTGCCCGCGTCGGCGACGCTCGGCGAGCGGCCGGTCTCACCGTCTTAGGTTCTCGACCTAGGGCAAGGCCGGGCCAGATGAAGCCTTGCCTTCGCGGCTTTGACACGACATAGAAGCGCTGCAAAGGCTAAGGCGCCGTGGATGCAATCCCTGGTTCGCGCGAGGGTCCTATCATGGCGACAACTCACCCCGACCCGCGGCCGTTTCGCTTCTTCGACAACCGCGAAAAGTACCTGTTGTTCGTGACGACCTGCAGCGAGAAGCAGGTGACGGCCGAGCGCATCGGCCGCGAGTTCGAGTACTTGAGGCCGCGGCCGCCGGCGCTGAGGGTTTTCGACGCCGGCGCGGGCGACGGCACGGTCTTGAGCATGGTCCTGCGCCGCCTTCACCAGCGCTGGCCGACCGTGCCGTTCTTCGTCGTCGCCAAGGAGATCAGCCGCGAGGACGTGCGCATCATCCTCGACAAGCTGGCCGACCGCTTCCACGAGCATCCTCAGATGGTGGTCGTCGTCACCAACATGTTCTACGCGGAGGCGCCGTGGCTGTTCCCCAACAAGCCGGAGGTGCAGGGCCGACTGACGTGGCGCGAGGTGGGGCTGGCGGGGACCTCGGCGCAAGAGTTCGACGTCCAGATCAAGGCCGAGCTTGCCTTCGTCAACGAGGGTTGGCAGACCACGGCGAGCCCCAAGGCCGGCAACCCGCTTTACGTCAGCCCTTCGGTGCTGGTCCTTTACCGCGCCGACCACAAGTTCGCCCTCCACGAGGTCATCCCCGAGAGGGAACAGCGTGACCACGCCTATGACTTGGTGATCGTTTCGCAACCCTACAGGGCGCGGCTGCCGGCCGAGTTCAAGGTGAGGAACGTGCTGGCGCCGCTCGCACTGTCCCTTGCGCCCGGCGGCCGCATGATCACCATCCAGTCCACCGGCCGGGACCCGGGCATGGAGATCATTCGCGAGGTGTGGCCGGGCGAGGACCCGTTCCGGACCCCGCGCCACGTCCTGATCGACGCCTTGCGCGACCGTCTCAGGGCGAACAAGCCCGACCTCGTCTACCTCAACCCCTCCGCCCGCAGCGCCGAGTTCCGTTACCACCTACAGCTCAACCCGCACGAGGTCGACAGCACGATCGGCACCTCGACCCTGCTCGCCGCCTGGAATGCCGCCGTCTACGTCGCCCAGATCGACGATGAGCGGCTCACGCAAGCGATGAGCCACAGAAAGTATCTCGAGGCGACGCAGAAGGTGCTCAGGAAGCACAATGGCCTATGGTTCAACAACGAGTGCTTCGTCGTCACCCGGCGGCTTCGGGGTTGAGCCGGCCGCGCCGGCCGACTTACAAGAGCTCGCCCTTGAGCACCGTCACCGCCTGGCCGCCGAGGCGGACGCGGTCGCCGTCGAGCGCGAGCCTTAAGCTTCCGCCCCTAGGCGAGGCCTGGAAGGCGCTGAGCTCCCGCCTGCCGAGCCGCGCACACCAGAAGGGGGCTAGCACGCAATGGGCCGAGCCCGTCACCGGGTCCTCACTGACACCGGCCGCCGGGGCGAAGTAGCGCGAGACGATGTCGTAGCCCGGCCTCTCCGCCCGCGCCGTGACGATGACCCCCCGGTCCGAGACGGTGGCAAGGCGGGGGACATCGGGGGTAAGGCCGCGGATCGCCGCCTCCGACTCGAGCTCGACGAGGAGGTCGAAGCGGCTCCGACCGACGAAGACGGGCCTCGCCCCGAGGGTCTCGGCGAGTCCCTCCGGAGGGTGCGCCGGCTCGGCGGGAAGCGCCGGGAAGCCGAGGACGATCCACGCGCCCTCGCGCCTCGCCGTGAGCAAACCGCTTCGGGTCAGGAAGCGGGCCTCTGCTCGCGCCTCGATGAGGCCCAGCTCCCACAGGAGATGGGCGCTCGCCAGCGTCGCATGGCCGCAGAGGTCCACCTCCACGAGGGGGGTGAACCAGCGCAGCCGGTAGCCCTCGCCCTCGGGGTTGAGAAAGGCCGTCTCCGACAGGTTCATCTCGCGCGCCACCGCCTGCATCCAGGCGGGCTCGGCGGGTGAGGCGAGGACGCAGACGGCGGCCGGGTTGCCGGCGAACGGCTCGTCGGTGAAGGCGTCGATCTGGTAGATAGGCTGGCCCATGGTGCTCCTTTTTCAAGACGCAACAGCGTCGAGACATGTCTTGTTCGCACGTGAACCCGGCCCGGGGCGCGGGCAGGGCGGGAGCGGGTGCAGGCAGCCTCCGGCCCCGGCGCAACGCCACGAGCGACTGTGGCGACTACAGATGCCGCCCGCTCGCCGCGTCAAACAGATGCACGTTCTCCAGCCGGGGGCTCAGGCTGATCCTGGCCCCGGGGCGGAACGGGTGGCGCTCGGTGAAGACGGCGCAAATCCGGATCCCGGCGAGACGGCTGAACACCTGGGTGTCGGCGCCGGTGGGCTCGACCACGATGACTTCGCTCTCGAGGCCGTCGTCGTCCCTGGCCAGGTCCAGGTGCTCGGGCCGGATCCCGTAGACCACGGCCTGGCCGTCGCCGGCGCCGGGGGTGGGGGGAAGGGGCAGCTTGGTCCCGTTCACGGCTTCCACCCAGGCTCGCGAGTCGTCGCCGCGGTAGCTCCCCTCGATGAAGTTCATGGCGGGCGAACCGATGAACCCGGCGACGAACAGGTTGGCGGGATGGTCGTAGAGCTCCAAGGGCGTGCCGATCTGCTCGACGATGCCGTCGTGCATGACCACGATGCGGTCGGCCATGGTCATGGCCTCGACCTGGTCGTGGGTGACGTAGACGGTGGTGGTGCGCAAGCGCTGGTGCAGGGCCTTGATCTCGGTCCGCATCTGGACCCTGAGCTTGGCGTCGAGGTTGGACAGCGGCTCGTCGAACAGGAACACCTGCGGGTCGCGCACGATGGCGCGGCCCATGGCCACCCGCTGGCGCTGGCCACCCGAGAGCTGGCGCGGGTAACGCGTGAGGAAGGGGAGGAGGTTGAGGATCTCGGCCGCGGTGTGCACCCGCTCACCGATCACGGCCTTGTCCGCCTTCCTGAGCTTGAGGCTGAAGGCCATGTTGTCGAACACCGTCATGTGCGGGTAGAGGGCG
>JBHICW010000021.1:0-16190 GCA_046759785.1 Alphaproteobacteria bacterium | reverse complement strand
CGGCTCGCCGGCGGGGTCTTGCCCAACGCCTCGGCCATGGCGCGGATGTGGTGCGGGCTGGCGCCGCAGCAGACGCCGAGATAGCTTACGCCGAGAGCCTGCGCCGCCTTGGTGAAGTCGGCGATTTCGTACCGGCTGCAAGTGAAGGGATCGAGCGCCACCGGGAACGGCATCTCCCTCGGCAGAGAGGCGCAGTTCGGGTCGCGG
This sequence comes from Alphaproteobacteria bacterium, assembly GCA_046759785.1. Lineage (GTDB taxonomy): Bacteria > Pseudomonadota > Alphaproteobacteria > JBHICW01 > JBHICW01 > JBHICW01. The sequence continues at coordinate 15,983 of JBHICW010000021.1, read as the reverse complement.
AGCGACTGGAAGGTCGGCTCCTCCTCGTGGGTGCGAAACGGCACCGGCAGCGCCGCCACGTGGCATGTCACCGCCTCGCGGATCTTGGCGATGAGCGGCAGCGTGGTCTTCGGCCCGCGAGAACAATTGAGCCCGACCACGTCGGCACCGGCGTCCTCGAGTCGCCTTAAGCAGTCCTCGGGGGTCCAGCCGTCGCGGGTCGCGGGCTCGCGGTGGATCGTGATCGTGACGACGGCAGGCACACCGGCCTGACGGATGACGTCGAGCGCGATCAGCGCCTCCGCGCCGTAGGAGAAGGTTTCGGCGATGATGTAGTCGACGCCGGCGTCCATGGCCCAGCCGACCTGCTCCTCGAACATGGCGCGGCAGGCCGCCTCGGACCCCGCGTCGTCCGGCTCGTAGATATTGGTGTTGCAGATGTCGCCGGCGAACAGGGCCCCGCTCTCCGCCGCCACCCCCTTGGCGATGTCTAAGGCGTCCCGGTTGAGCCATTCGAGGTCGCCCTCGCGGCCGATGAGACGGAGCTTCTCGCGGTGGCCGTAATAGGTGAAGGCCTCGACCACGTCGGAGCCGGCATGGACGAACTCGCGGTGCAGCTCGACCACCTTCTCCGGGTGTTCGAGCACCACTTCGGGCACGAAGGCGCCGGCCTGCACGTAGCCGCGGCGCTCGAGCGCGAACAGATAGCCTTCTGCACAGACGACGGGCCCGTGGGCGAGCCGTTCGAGTAAACCGGGTTTGGGCGTGGACGGATCTGTCATGCTCGTGACCTCCAGGTTGATCGTCCTCGATGGGCTTATGCCCGTGAGTGGGTGTAGGGCCCTCCGCCGCGCGCCGCCTTCTCGGCCTCGGTCCAGAACGGGTCGGCATGGATGTCCCCCCGGCCAAGGCCGCGCCTGGCCAACATCTCCGCGACCGTCTCGACCAACAACGGCGGGCCGGCGATATAGGCCTTGACACGCTCGAAGCCAGCGAAGTCCTCGCCGATGGCGTCGCTTAGAAGGCCGCTGCGCCGCGCCGCCGCTGTGCCCGGATTCGAGAGGACGGGGACGAAGCGAAGATTGGGATGGATCCGGGCAAGGGCTCTGAAGTGCTCCTCGAGATAAAGGTCGGTCTCGTCGCGCCCGCCGAAATAGAGATGGATGTCTTGCCTCATCCCGGCGGCGAGCGCGGTCTCGACAATCGATTTGATCGGGGCGAGACCGGAGCCCCCGGCGATGGCGAGGATGGGCCCGGCGTGGTCCTGGCGCAGCCAGGCTTCACCATAGGGGCCCTCGACTTTGACCGTGTCGCCGAGCCGGAGCTTGCTGGCGACGAATCCGCTGGCGCCCTCGTCTTGCATGTGACGGACATGGAACTCGAGCATCGCCTCGTCCGGTCGATTGGCCATCGAGTAGTCGCGCGGCGCCAGCGCGTCGAAGGTGACGCTCGCGTACTGCCCGGCGGCGAAGCGGAACGGGCCTCCGGCAATGATCTCGAGGCGCACCACACGTACGTCGTGCGTGGCGTCTTCAAGCCCGACGACGCGGCAGGTGAGCCGGCGCACGGGGTGATCCACCATCAATCTGTCGAAGCGAACGTTTCATCCGTCAGTGTCCAGATGATGCCACCTCCGCGCCAATACCAGAACCCTCGACGGGTCGCCTTTGGTGGCAAGGTTGCCGAGGGGGCGATCGGCGATGTCCTTCTCCTCCTGCACGCGGACGCGGTCTTCCCCAGCGGTGGTCTGGCGCGGAATGTTGGAGAGGCAGGGGTGCGCTCGCGGGCGCGGGCGGCTACCGGCTGCGTACCCGCTCGACGGCTTCCTGCCAGCCGCGGTAGCGCCGCTCGCGTTCCGCCCCTGCCATCGCCGGGTGGAAGACGCGGTCGCCCTGCCACAGGTCGGCGACGGCGTCCAACGACGGGTAGAAGCCGGTCTTGAGCCCGGCCAGGAAGGCGGCGCCCAGCGCCGTCGTTTCGGTGACGCGCGGACGCTCGACCGGAATGCCCAAGATGTCTGCGAGGAACTGCATGGCCCAGTTGTTCACGACCATGCCGCCGTCGATTCGGAGCCTGCTCGGCGGCCCCGCCCCGTCGGCCGCCATCGCCCCCATGAGATCGCGCGTCTGGTAACACACCGCCTCGAGCGCCGCCCGCACGATCTCGGCGATCCCGGTGGCGCGGGTGAGGCCCAGGATGGCCCCTCGCGCCCGGGCGTCCCAATAGGGCGCGCCGAGCCCGGTGAAGGCCGGCACCAGGTACACCGCCTGGTCGGGGTCGGCTTGGTCGGCTAGCTTCTCCGACTCGCTCGCATGAGCGATCAGCTCGAGGCCGTCGCGCACCCACTGAATCGCCGCCCCGGCGATGAAGATGCTGCCCTCGATGGCGTAGGTCGTGCGCCCGTCGAGGCGGTAGGCGATGGTGGTGAGCAACCGGTTGTTCGATCGCACCGCCCGCGTCCCCGTGTTGAGCAGGGCGAAGCAGCCGGTGCCGTAGGTGCTCTTCATCATGCCGGGCCGGAAACAGGCCTGGCCGACGGTCGCCGCCTGCTGGTCGCCGGCGAGGCCGGTGATCGGGACGGCGGCGCCCAAGAGGTCGGGCTCGGCGGCGCCGAACTCGGCGCAGCAGTCGAGCACCTCCGGCAGCACCGCGCGGGGGATGCGGAACAGGTCGAGGAGGTCGTCGTCCCATTGCTGGCGGTGGATGTCGAACAGCAGGCTGCGCGCCGCGTTGGTAGCGTCGGTGAGGTGCTGCCGCCCGCCGGTGAGCCGCCACAACAGGTAGCTGTCGACGGTGCCGAAGGCGAGCTCGCCGCGCTCGGCGGCGGCCCGCGCCCCGGCCACGTTGTCGAGGAGCCAGGCGACCTTGGTGGCCGAGAAGTAGGGGTCGATCACGAGCCCGGTCTTGTCCTGCACCGCGTCGCCGTGACCGTCGGCGATCAGCCTCTCGCACAGATCGGCGGTGCGGCGATCCTGCCAGACGATGGCGTTGTGGATCGCCCGCCCACTCGCACGCTCCCACAGGATCGTGGTCTCGCGCTGGTTGGTGATGCCGATCGCCGCGAGGTCGCGGGCACCCGCGTCGCGCTCGGCGAGGACCCGGCGGCAGACCGCGACCGTCGCCTTAAAGATCTCTTCCGGGTCGTGCTCGACCCAGGCAGGGCGGGGGAAGATCTGCTTGAGGTCGCGCTGCGCCTGGGCTTCGGTCCTGCCTTCGCGGTCGAACAGCAAGGCCCGGGTGCTGGTGGTGCCCTGATCGATGGCGAGAACGTAGCGCGGGTTCACCATGGCCCTGTCTCCCGACGTCGACGGGGACCGAAGCTCTCCCGCGGTCTCGTCACCACGGGGACAACGGCCTTCCGTCCGTAGCTTGGTTATACCCCACAGCGGCCCTCAGCAAGCCTTCACCCAAACAGAGGGGCGCGGATCGAGAAATCTCTTGCCAATGTACCTGAACACGGCAAGATAGCTCCGGATCGGCCTTGGCCGGCGTTGCCGTGGTCCGAGGCAAAGTGCGGGAATCGAACCGTCCGGAGAAGGCGGCGGCTCCTGGCCTGAGCCCGGCAGCTACCGGCCGCGGTCGAAATCGGAGCCGCGCCGTGCCCGTCGCACCACGGCGGACGGTGGTGTGGTCGCCAAGTTTGTGGTGTTCACTCTGTATCAGGGAGGATGGAGCATGACCAAGAAGACCAAGACGCAACTATCCAGCGCAGCAACGCAGCGCGCGGCGAAGGAGTTCACCCGCCGCACGGTGCTCAAGACCACGGCGGCGGTCGTGGGCGCGGCGGCGATCGGCCCGTGGCCAGTAAAAAAGGCGCTGGCGGCGGACGAGGTGAACGTCTTCGCCTGGTCCGACTACATCTGGCCCAACATGATGGACGCGTTCACGAAGAAGACCGGCATCAAGGTCAACCTGGCGGTCTTCGGCTCGAACGACGAGGTGCTGAGCAAGCTTAAGGCGACGGGGGGCAAGGGCTTCGACGTCGTCATGCCGTCTGTCACGTACGGCCCGGCCTGGTATCAGTCGGGTGACCTGTTGCTGCCCATCGACGAGAGCAAGATCAACGTCGACCGGGTCATCCCCTCGATGTGGGAGAAGTCGATCGAGCTCGGCGGTACCCACCGGGGCAAGCGCTACCTCGTCCCGTTCGATTGGGGCACCGAGGCGATCACCTTCGATTCCTCTGAGCGCGACTACAAATACGGCGGGCTGTCGTTCGGCCACCTCTGGGCCGACGAGAACAAGGGAAGGGTCACCGTGCGGCCGAAGTCGGCGTTGGTGAGCATCGGCCTGATGCTCGATTACACCGGCGAGGTGCCGTCGAATCGGATGCTCGACACCTACATTGACGAAACCACGACGCGCGGGTTCTACGACAAGTTCCTCGCGTTCGCGATCGAGCACAAGCCGTGGATCCGGCAATGGTGGAACAACACGCCGGAAACGGTCAACGCCTTCTACCAGAACAACTGCGTCATCGGCCAGACGTGGGACGGGCCCGCTCTCACCATGATGAAGGAGACGGACAACCGGATCCGCTACCTGATGCCGAAGGAGGGCGGCTTCGCCTGGCTGGACACGATGGGCATTGCGTCGGGTGCCGAGAACGTCGAGCAGGCCTACGCGTGGATCAACCACTGCCTGGAGGCCGAGATTGGGGGCATGTTCGCCAATCAATCGGGGTACAACTCGGCGGCCGTCGGTGCCGAGGACTTCACGGATCCAGGGTTCAAGGAGCGGTTCAAACTCGCCTATCCGGGGGATGCCATCCCGAACCTCTGGTGGTGGCCGCCGGAACCGGCATGGTGGGTCAGAACCCGTGCCGAGTACGTCGACAAGTTGGTCGCGGCGTAAGGCGCGAAACGCTGGGGCCATCCCGTCGTCCGGCGGGATGGCCCCCGGGCCCTCGGCCACCTGATCCGGACGCCTCGCTCGGGTCTCGTTCGGCGCATTGCCCGCCGAGCGTTTCTTAAATCTTTCAGTCTCGCCGTTTGACGAGGGTCGTTGCCCATGAGCAAGGAGGTGGAGCTTCAGAACGTGACGATGCGTTTCCGGGAGGTCACCGCCGTCAGAAACGTCACTGTCACCATCAAGGCGGGCGAGTTCTTCAGCTTCCTTGGGCCGTCAGGCTGCGGGAAAACGACGATCCTTAGGATGGTCTCGGGCTTCATCGACCCGAGCGAGGGTTTCATCCGCATCGGCGGCAACGACATGCGTGGCATCGGCCCGAACAAACGGCCGACGGCGCTGATCTTCCAGAACCTTGCCCTCTTCCCGCTGATGAAGGTGTGGGAAAACATCGCCTTCGGCCTCGAGGTTCGCGGCGTCGACAAGACGACCCGACGTCGGCGGGCGGAGGAGCTCCTCGACCTCGTCGAGCTGCCAGGCTCCGGCGACAAGCTGGTCAGCGAGCTTTCGGGAGGCATGCGTCAGCGCATCGCCGTCGCCCGGGCGCTCGCCGTCGAGCCGCAGGTGCTGCTGCTCGACGAGCCGCTCGCCGCGCTGGATTTAAAGCTCAGGCAGCACATGCGCGCCGAGCTCAGGGCGATTCAGCGCAAGACGGGCGTCACCTTCATTTACATCACCCACGATCAGGGCGAGGCGCTCACTATGTCCGACCGCGTAGCGGTCATGTCCGAGGCCACCATCGAGCAGGTCGACGATGCCGACACCATCTACAACGACCCGAAAACCCCGTTCGTCGCCACTTTCGTCGGCGAGAACAACACGTTCTACGGCACCGTGGCGGAGATACGGGACGGCTATGCCGTGATCGACTCCGCCTTCGGCCCGCTCCGCGGCCGCGACACACAGGGCCTCAACGTCGGCGAGAAGGCGATCCTGTTCGTCCGACCGGAGCGGTGCAGCCTCGCCAACACCGAGTCCTCCGACAACGTCGTCGAAAGTGCGATCGATCACCTCGATTTCGAAGGGCCGTTCGTGAACCTGTTCGCTAAGGGCGCGGGAGCGCGGGACATCATCGTCCACCTCGTTAACGACGGCCGACTCCCCGACTTCACCCCGGGCTCGTCGGCGAGGATCGCCTTCAACGCCGACACCGCCATCGTCCTGCCGGAAGGGGAGCTGGCCCGTGACTGACTTGCTCCGCCGGTATGGGGCCATCATGACGACCTACATCGTCGTCGCCTCCACCATATGGATCCTGGGGATGATCGTGCTGCCGCAGGTGTTCATGATCGACACGTCGTTGTGGCACGAGGACGTCATGAGGCGGTACAGGATCGACATACAGATCGAGGCGCTCTACGTCGATCTCCAGAAGCTGGACTCTAACATCCGCAGGATCGAACGGACGGAGGCGGAGGCGTCCGAAGCGGAGAAGGCGATCCTCACGTTGGGCCGGGCCGAACTTGAAGGCCAAAGAAATGAAATCGAGACAGAGATTGCGTCTCTCGAGGTGGAGTTTGAGAAAAGAGAGCGGATCTACGGGCTGGATAACTACGCTTATTTTTTGTTCGGCGAAGGGGTTCAAAGAATCGTGTTCATGAAAACGATTTGGGCCAGTCTGCTCGTCACGATCGTCGCTCTCGTCGTTTGCTATCCCCTTGCCTACTACCTGGCCCAGGTGGCTCCAGGGGAAAGAGCCGCCTTGCTGGTGCTTGGGCTCGTGATCCCTTACTGGATCAACGAGATCCTGCGCACCTTCGCCTGGCTGATGATCCTCTCGTACAAGGGGATCGCGAACACCTTCCTCGAAGGGATCGGGCTTATCACTGAGCCCATCGATTTCCTCGAGAACAGCTCCGGCGTGCTCCTCGGCATGGTCTACGCTTACATCCTTTTCATGATCTTGCCCATGTACAACACGATCGACACGCTCGACAAAAACCAGATCGAGGCGGCGCGCGATCTCGGGTCACCCTGGTGGCGCATCCACTGGCGCATCGTCATCCCGCACGCCAAGCCGGGAATCGCGGTCGGGTGCATCATGACCTTCATGCTGGCGGCCGGCAGCTTCGTCGTGCCCCGTATCCTCGGCGGCACCCGCAGTCTGTGGTTCACACAGATCATCTACAACTGGTTCTTCGAAGGCCATAACTGGAATGTCGGTTCCGCCTACGCATTCCTTCTGCTCGTCCTTTGCGTGGTGTTCATCTTGGTGATGATGCGGTTGTTCAGGGTTAACCTCGAGGACATTGCGAAGTAAGGAGGAGGGCATGAACTCTGACCGCATCCTCCGCTTCTTCGTCGGCTTTTATTTGGTCGCATTCTTCGCGTATTTGTTTCTGCCCCTTGGGTTCATGGTCGTGGCAGCGTTTAACGCGTCCAGGATTCCCATGGTCACCCCTTGGCGAGGCTTCACCTATGATTGGTTCGGCGAGCTGATGCGTGACCACATCCTTTGGCACTCCGTCCGCAACAGCGGCATCATCGGCCTCGGGGTCATTGCTTTGTCTATCCCGCTCGGGCTGGCAGGGGCGCTCTTGGTAATGCGCCTCAGGGCGCGGACACGAACCTTTGTTTATAGCGTCCTGCTTTCTCCCGTTCTGACACCGGGCGTGATCCTGGGTATCTCCACCCTGGTGTTCTGGGTCCAGTGGAACGTGACAGGTGGCCTGTTGCTGACCGTTATCGCGCAAAGCACGTTCATCGCCTCGTACTGCATGCTGATCTTCATGGCCCGCCTGCAGCGCTTCGATCCGATGCTCGAGGAAGCGGCGCTCGATCTCGGAGCCTCGCATCAGCAAGTATTCTGGAAGATCACGCTCCCGTTCTTGCAACCGGCGATCCTCTCCGCCGCCGTGATCGCCTTCCTGCAATCGTTCGAGAACTACAACACGACGATGTTCACCATCGGAGGCGACACGACGCTGACCGTCCGGGTCGCCTCGATGGTGCGGCTGGGCCTGACGCCGGAGGTCAACGCGCTCGCAGTGCTCTTCATCGTGATAACGGTGGCCTTCGCCATCTTGTACGAGGTGAAGCGCCGGGCCGGGAAGGCCAGGGAAGAGGTCCGCAAGGAGCTGGCCAGGCGCGCCGACCAGAAGATCACGGCCGAGGGCGTGGCGGTTGCCCCGGCTTGACGCGAGGCACGCGATGGCCGGTCACCCGCGACAGCCCTAACCCAGTAGGCCGATGTTGCCGCTGTTCGGACGTCGGCCCATTATGGTCATCGCCTCTCTGCCCGCGGGCGAGAGGCCTCGGTGGCTGGGACTGAGGCCGGATTGAAGGATGCAGATACGGTTCCGCTGCCCGCCCGAGCTCAAGGCGGTCCTGCCGAGGCCTATTCCGGCCAAGCGCGGCCTGCCGGACTGGCTGAGGAAGATGTCGATGACCGCCACCTCCGCCGACCTCGGGATGGAGGTGCGGACGGTGAAGCAATGTCCGCCATTCGTCGACGCCATGTCGTTCGGCTTCCTTATGCCTCTGGCGACCGATATTCATGTCGACAAGGGCCGCTTCGACTGGGGCTGGGACGTGGGGCCGTCCACCGTCGGCCGGTACACCCGATCGCCCATCAGCTTCCACATGAACACGCAGGCGATCGACTCTCCTCTGTTCGACGAGGACAGATTCATCGTCAAGTTCAGCAACTTCTGGACGGTCGAGCTGGAGCCCGGCTACTCCCTCCTCGTGACGCATCCGTTCAATCGAGTGGATCTTCCCTTTCTCACATTGACGGGGTTGGTCGACGCCGATTTGTACAAGGACAACACCATCCAGTTCATAGCGGCGTGGCTCGACGCGGAGTTTAAGGGCGTGCTGCCCAAGGGGCTACCCGTCGCCCAATGCATCCCGGTGTCGCGGCAGAAGATGGCGATGAAGTTCACGGAGCTCACCGGCGAGGCGGCGGAGCGCTTCGTCGAGACGAAGGAGGCAATCGATCGCGAACCGGGGACCTACCGGCGCCGATACCGCGCGAAGAAGCCATGAAGGCCGGCGCCACCCGCGCGGGGGCGACCCGCCTCAGCTCAGCAAGGCCCGCCTGAGCTCCGAGGGTCTGAGCCAGAAGCGGCCCGCCGACGCCGTCGTCAGGTTCTTGAGGACGACGGGGGACAGCGATCGGTCCACCGACAGCGCTTTCCGGTAAGCGGCGAGGGCGTCCTCCGTCCGCCTCAGCTCCTGTAGACAGAAGCCAAGGTTCAAGTACGCCCCGGTGTGGCTGGGGTCCTGCCGGGTACAGGCCTCGAACCGGGGTACCGCGCGATCGAACCGATAGCGTTGTTGCTCAACGATGCCTGCGTTGTACAAGGCGTCGAAGTCATGCGGGTCGGAGGCGAGGACCCTCTCGTAGCACTGAAGCGCCTCATCGAGCTCGCCTTTTTCGTGAAGCACGAGGCCGAGTTCGAGATGTGCCTTCGTGTAGTCGGGCTGAAGCTCGATGGCTCGGCGAAGGAGCTTTGTCGCCTCGGCGGTCCGTCCTTGCTGGCGAAACAGCACGCCGAGGTTGAGAAATGCCGGCGGGAACGGCGGCCGCATTCGAGTCGCCTGGCGCAGCGTGGAGGTGGCGCCGTCGACCTCACCCGCGCAGCTCAGCGCGATCCCCAGGTTCGTGAGATAGACTGGGTTGGTGAGCTCGAACTTCAGGGCCTCGCGCATGCTCTGAGCCGCCTCTCGGAAGCGTCCCTTCCTCATCTGGAGGAGGCCTTTCAGGTGATGCGCTGCGGCGTTGTGGGGATCGTTCTTGAGGATCCGCTTGAGGGCCCGTCCCGCGTCGACCGTTCGCCCCGCCTCGGCAAGCTTGACGGCACGCGCCAACCAGAGCGCTGTTTGATCACCGCCGGTCGGGCCGGGCGGTGCCCAGACGAGTGTTTGTTGCCGTTGTCTCTGGCGACCGTTCATGCTCACGACAGGTGCAACTGGCTTTGGGATGGAAGCGCCTGGACGCTATAGGAACGGGGAGACGAGGTCAAACGGCTCACGCGCCCCGTTCGGGTTGCTTGTTGGAGCGGGGGGACGGCGGCGTTTGCTTGCCTTGGCCGGCACATGGCCTGGGGCGATCGGGCGAACTTGCGACCGCCTGCGCCGAACGTCTCCCGACGAGAGCCGCGCCTCGACCCGGGTCGGCGAAGATCTCCTTCGCCGGTCCCACGGCCGCGCTCGGGCCTCACCCGTTCCCCAAGAGCCGGCGCTGGTTCCTCTTGCCGCAAGGCTCACCTCCGGCGTTATGCTATAAGGCTCCAAAGGGAAACGGTTCCGCATGCTCCGCTGTCTGCTCGCCGGGTTGGGGTCCCTGGGTTTGGCCGTGGGTTGGTTCGAGGCGGCCTCCGGCCGGCAGGACCAGGCGGTCTGCGGGCCTACCGACGTCGTCTTCGTCATCGACGACACGGGCAGCATGTCCGGAGCCATTATCAATGTGCAGCGCGAGGTCGTGCAGCTGCTCGACCGCATCGACGACGTGTCGGGAGGCCGCTTCCGCCTCGGGTTGGTCACCTTCAAGGACAGCGTTGACGTGCACCATGATCTCGACGCGCGCCCCACGCCGGCCCTGAAGAAGGCCGTCGTCAGGGCGGCGATCCTGGGCCTTTTCGCGAGCGGGGGAGACGAAATGGCCGAGGCCTCCGACGAGGCGCTCAACACGGTGATCAACCGCCTCCGGGCGGCCGGCCGACCGCAGTCCGGCGACTTCGATGGCGCGTTCACCGGGCAGACCAACATCATCATTCTGATTACCGACAACCTGCCCGGTGGATTCGACGGCAGCTATATGCCCGGTGTCGATGACCTCAACGCGGCGACCCGGGCGCAAGAGGCCGCGGCCGCCGGGATCAAGATCTCCGCCATCTACGTGCCGACCACGCCCTTTCCGGATCTCCGCGTGACGACGATCATGACCGAGTACGCGGCGATCACGGGCGGCCTCTTCGTCGTGACGGGCTATAAGGGCGCGGGCACGGCTTCCGCCATCGCGGAGATCCTCGAGGTGTGCGGGTCCATGGTCATTGCGGCCCTGGAGACCCGTTCCCGCAACCCTGCCTAAGTCGGCGATGGTTCTGAAGGGGAGGGGTCACCATGCCCAGGTTCGCCGCCAACCTCACGATGCTGTTCAACGAGGTGCCGTTCCTCGACCGCTTCGAGGCCGCGGCCAGGGCGGGCTTCAAGGGCGTGGAGTTCCTCTTCCCCTACGCCTACGACAAGGGCATCCTTGCCCAACGCCTCCGAGCCCACGGCCTCACCCAGGTGCTCCACAACCTCCCCGCGGGCGACTGGGAGGCGGGCGAGCGCGGCATCGCCTGCCATCCGGACAGGCAAGGGGAGTTCCAGGACGGCGTCGCGAGCGCGCTCGCGTACGCGACCGCGTTGGGCTGCCGCCGGGTGAACTGTCTCGCCGGGATCGCGCCCGAGGGCGTGTCGGCGGACAGGCTCCGCCAGACCTTCGTGGCCAACCTCACCTTCGCGGCGGCCAAGCTCAAGGACGCCGGCATCAAGCTGCTGATCGAGCCGATCAACACGCGCGACATCCCGGGATTCTACCTTTGCCGGACCGATCAGGCGCTCACGATCATCGACGAGGTGGGCTCCGACAACCTCGCTCTCCAGTACGACGTCTATCACATGCAGGTCATGGAGGGGGACCTCGCCGCGACGCTCGAGAGGGCCCTTCCCTCGATCGGTCACATCCAGATCGCCGACCCGCCCGGACGGCACGAGCCGGGCACCGGCGAGATCAACTACGCCTTTCTCTTCCGCCTTCTCGACCGCCTCGGTTATGAAGGCTGGGTCGGCTGCGAGTACAGGCCTGAGGCCGGCACCGAGGAGGGGCTGGGCTGGATCAGGCCCTATCTCCCGGCTGCAGCCGACTGAGACACGTTCGCAAGAGGGGGACGATCATGAGCAAGGTGGGCTTCATCGGCCTCGGCGTCATGGGGCGGCCCATGGCGGGCCACCTCCAGGCCGGCGGTCACGAGCTTCTCGTCGTCAAGCACCGCAAGCCGCTCCCCGAGGAGCTCATCGAGGGCGGCGCGGTCGTGTGCGCCACACCCAAGGAGGTGACAGAGAAGAGTGAGCTGGTCATCACCATGCTGCCGGACACGCCCGACGTGGCCACCGTGCTCTTCGGGGCGCGCGGGGTCACCGAGGGGTTGGGGTCCGGCAAGACCGTCGTCGACATGAGCTCGATCTCGCCCATCGAGACCAAGACCTTCGCCGAGCGCATCAACGGGCTCGGCTCAGACTATCTCGACGCGCCGGTCTCGGGCGGCGAGGTCGGAGCGAAGGCAGCCACCCTCACCATCATGGTCGGCGGGCCCGAGGCCGCCTTCGAACGGGTGAAGCCGCTCCTCGAGCTCATGGGCAGGAATATTACCCTGGTCGGCGGCAACGGCGACGGCCAGACGTGCAAGGTCGCCAACCAGATCATCGTCGCGCTCACCATCGAAGCCGTGGCCGAAGCCCTGCTCTTCGCCTCGAAGGCTGGGGCCGACGTCGCCAAGGTGCGGCAGGCTCTCATGGGCGGCTTCGCCGGGTCGCGCATCCTCGAGGTGCACGGGGAGCGGATGGTCAAGCGCACCTTCGAGCCCGGCTTCCGGATTGAGCTCCACCAGAAGGACCTGGGGCTTGCATTGATGGGCGCCCGGGTCCTGAACATCAGCCTTCCGAATACGGCCTCGGCCCAGGAGCTGTTTAACGCCTGCGCCGCCCGGGGGTGGGGCGGGCTGGACCACGCCGCGATGGTGCGGGCGCTCGAGATCCTTTCCGGCCACCAGCTGGGCTAGCCGCGGGCCGACGACCAGTGCTGACGCGCCCTCGCCCGCGGCAAGCTGGTCACGCGCTGGGCAGGGATCCGTCCCGGCGCTATCGCGGAGTTGCGGCCGCCAGCCCCCGATGGTAACCGGAGCGAACGTGGCGGAACTTTTGCCGCATCCGCGGCGCGTTTGAATCCGTCAAGAGGGGTGGCCTGAGTTCCGATGAGCAACCTCTTCTTGCGCCTGCTGGCGAGCAAGCCCTGCCTCATCGCGGACGGCGCGATGGGCACCAATCTCTTCGCGATGGGTCTCGCGACGGGTGAATCGCCGGAGCTCTGGAACGTGGATCACCCCGACCGCGTCGCGGCGGTCCACCGCGGCTTCGTCGACGTGGGCTCCGACATCATCCTCACCAACACCTTCGGCGCCAACCGGCACCGGCTGAAGCTCCACGCTGCGGCGGACAGGCTCCATGAGCTCAACGCGGCCGGGGTGCGCATCGCGCGCGAGGTGGTCGAACGCTCGCGCAGGAGCGTCGTGGTGGCGGCCTCCATGGGCCCCACGGGCGAGCTCTTTGCCCCGCTCGGGGCGATGACCGAGGCGGGAGCCGCGGCGGCGTTCGCCGAGCAGGCCGAGGTCCTGGCCGAGGCCGGGGCGGACGTGCTGTGGATCGAGACCATGTCGGCGAAGGAGGAGGTCTCGGCGGCCGTTGCCGGGGCGGCCACGACGGACCTTCCCATCGTTTGCACGATGACCTTCGATACCAACGGCCGCACCATGATGGGGGTGACGCCGGACGAGGCGACTCGGTTCTGTCACGAGATCGAGCCCCGGCCCGCCGGCTTCGGGGCGAACTGCGGCAATGGGCCGGGCGAGCTCGTCGTCGCCACCCTGGGCCTCGCCCGGGCCGCCCGGCCCGGGGACGTGCTCGTCGCGAAGAGCAACTGCGGCGTGCCGGAGTACGTCGACGGTCGGGTCTGTTTCAGGGTCGCGCCCGAGGCGATGGCGGCTTACGCGCGGCTGGCCCGCGACGCCGGGGCCCGGATCGTCGGCGGGTGCTGCGGCTCGACGGCCGAGCATATGCGCGCGATCGTCGCGGCCCTCGACGGCTACGAGCCCAACGCACCGCCCGATCCGGACGAGGTCGCGGCGAGGTTCGGCCTCACCGGCCCAGGCCCTCGGGCGGACGGCCAGGCGCGCCCGCGGCGGCGCCACCGCCGTGGGCGCTGAGTCCGACGCGATCGGTCCACGGGGCTCCGGGCCAGGGCGAACCCTCTAACCCCGATCACTCGCCGAAAAGCTCCATCTGCCCCCTTTGCGGGTGGCGGCGGGAGAGGTGGTCGGCCAGGCGCGTCGTCTCGGGAAGACGATAGCGGGCGGTGCAGCCGAGCACGTAATCGATCGCCGTCTTGAGGCTGATTCGATGGCCCACCGAGACATAGATGGGCTGAGTCCCCGGACGGGTCCTGAGCGCCGCGCCCACGAGGTCGCCGCGGTCGAGGAGGGGTGTCCATGCGCCGCGTCGGTCCTCGGGCTCCGCGTGCGTCCCCACCAGCCGGGACTTGGCCACGCCCGCGCAAGGAACGTCCACGATGAGTCCCAGGTGGCAGGCGATCCCGAACCGGCGCGGATGGGCAAGGCCGTGCCCGTCGCAGAGCAAGAGGTCGGGGACGAGGTTAAGGCGCTCGAGCGCGTCGAGCACCGCCGGGGTCTCGCGAAAGGAAAGAAGCCCAGGGACATAGGGAAAGCGGGTGGGGCGCCGGGCGACGGCCTGGTCCACGAGACCGAGGCCCGGGTAGGCAAGGACGACAACCGCCGCGCGGGTGACGGCGCCGCCGTCCTCGAAGGCGACGTCCACGCCCGCCACGCGGCGGACGCGTGCGAGTCGGTCCTCGGCGACGACCCGATCTTTGAGCCGCCGCTGCAGCGCCACCGCATCCTTCGCCGACGCCGGCCAGTCCGGCGGTCGCGAGATCTTCACCGTGCTTCCCCTTTGCCCTGCGCCCTCGGCCCTCCTCGGCTCGAAGCACGAGCCCGACCGGGGCGGGTCACCCGCCGGGGCACGGCGACGAACCGGGCCGCCAGCAGGAGCGTCGCGGCGAAGGTTCCCGCCAGAATGCTCCACATCAGCCCCTGGACCCCATGGCCCGCTTCGATCCCCAAGAGGTAGCCCAAGGGCACCATCAGGCACCAGAAGGCGATGAGGTACATGCCCGTCGGCACCCAGACGTCCGCCGCCCCCCGCAGTGCCCCCATGAGCACCGCCTGTGCGCCGTCGAAGATGAGGATCCAGGCGGCCATGACGACCGCCGGCACGGCCACCGCCGCCACCGCCGCGTCGTCCGTATAGAAGGCGACGATCGGGCCGGCGAGGCCGTTCAGGGGCAAGACGAGAACGACCATGATCGCCACGGCGATCGCCACGCCGACCCAGCCGGCAGCCGCGAGGCCAACGCGGTCTCGCCGGCCGACCGCGTTGCCGACCCTGACGGCGGTGGCGATCGCGAGCCCGATCGCGATCATGAAGATGAGCGCCATCAGGTTCAGTGTGACCTGGTAGGCGGCGAGCGGAACCGCCCCGAGGCGGCCCGCGAACATCGCTATCGTCGTGAAGGCGGCGGTCTCGAGGCCGTAGGTCGCGGCGAGGGGCGCGCCGAGGCGGAGGAACTTCCTTTCCAGGGCAGGCAGTCCCGCGAGCGGGTCCAGGACGCCGTAGCGGCTCCGGTCTCGCATGAGGAGCGCGTAGCCCGCGAGCGCCGCCACCATGAACCAGCGGGTGAGCGAGGTGGCGAGCGTCGCCCCGGCCGCCCCCATCGCGGGCAGGCCGAGATGGCCGTAGATCAGCACCCAGTTGAGCCCGAGGTTGATGAGGTTCGCGGCGATCATCACGACCATCCCCGCCCGCGGGCGGCCGATCCCCTCGAGGAAGAGGGAGGTGGCGGTGAACATGAGCACGGCCGGCATGCCCGGCGCGAACATGACCAGGACCCGGCCGCCGCCACGTGCGATGTCGGGCTGCTGGCCGAGGACGAGCAGGAGATCCTCGCCGAGCAGCATGACTCCCGCCCACGCGAGCCCGAGAAGGGTGCCGTTCACGAGCGAGACCCGCCAGATCCGGCCGCACTCCCATTGGCGTCCCATGCCGTCGGCCTGGGCGGTGAGGACGACGGTGCCGGTGAGTGCGCCGATGCCGATGAGGAGCATCATGATTTGGGGTGCGTAGGCGACCGCGAGGTACGCGAGCTCCTCCGCCCCGGCGCGGCCGGTCATCACCGTGTCCACCGACACCATGACGAGCAAGCCGCAGCGGGCGACGATCACCGGACCGGCCAGCCTGAGGGTGCGGAGGACGTGCTG